>JAYSCE010000333.1:0-5163 GCA_041915035.1 Xanthobacter sp. | reverse complement strand
TTCACCATCGCCTGAAACGGGATCAGCGGCATCATGCGCTATCTTCCCCTCACCCCCGACGACCGCGCCGAGATGCTCGCGCGCATCGGCGTCAACTCGGTGGACGATCTGTTCGCCGACATTCCCGCCGCCCAGCGCGAGCATGAGCTGCCGCGCCTCGCGCTCCACAAGAGCGAACTGGAGGTGGAGCGCGCGCTCTCCCGCCTCGCGGCGAAGAACGTGCCTGCCGGGTCGGTGCCCTTCTTCGTTGGCGCCGGGGCCTATCGCCACCATGTGCCGGCGAGCGTGGACCACCTGATCCAGCGCTCGGAATTCCTCACCTCCTACACGCCGTACCAGCCGGAGATCGCGCAGGGCACCCTGCAATATCTCTTCGAGTTCCAGACGCAGGTGGCCGAGCTGACCGGCATGGAGGTGGCCAACGCCTCCATGTATGACGGCTCCACCGCCGCCGCCGAGGCGGTGCTGATGGCCCACCGCGTCACCAAGCGGCGCAAGGCGCTGCTGGCCGGCAACCTGCACCCGCACTATCGCGCGACCATCGAGACCGTCTCGCGCTATGCCGCCGACGAGGTGGTGGCGCTGGCGCCGGTGCCCACGGGCGGGGAAGACATCATCGCCGCCATCGATGCCGGCTGCTCCTGCGTCGTCGTCCAGTCGCCGGACGTGTTCGGCAACATCGTGGACCTGAAGCCCATCGCCGAGGCGGCCCACAAGGCGGGCGCGCTGCTGATCGCCGTGTTCACAGAGGCGGTCAGCCTCGGCCTCATCGAGCCGCCGGGGGCGCAGGGCGCCGACATCGTGGCGGGCGAAGGCCAGTCCATCGGCAATGCGCTGAACTTCGGCGGCCCCTATGTGGGCCTGTTCGCCACGCGGCAGAAGTTCGTGCGGCAGATGCCGGGGCGCCTCGCCGGCGAGACGGTGGATGCGGAAGGCCGGCGCGGCTTCGTGCTCACCCTCTCCACCCGCGAGCAACACATCCGCCGCGAGAAGGCGACCTCCAACATCTGCACCAATTCCGGCCTGTGCGCGCTGGCCTTCACCATCCACATGAGCCTGCTCGGACAGACCGGGCTCGTGCGGCTGGCGCGGGCCAACCACGCGGCGGCCTGCGACCTCGCGGAGCGGCTCGCCGCCGTGCCGGGGGTGAGCGTGCTCAACGACACCTTCTTCAACGAATTCACCCTGCGCGTGCCGGGCAAGGCTTCGGACGTGGTGGAGAAGCTCGCAGCCAGGGGCATTCTCGGCGGCGTCCCCTATTCCCGCCTCGCGCCGAAAGCCGGCCTCGACGACCTCATCCTCGTCGCCGCCACCGAGACGACCACCGAGGACGACCGCGCCGCCTATGCCGCGGCCCTCAAGGAGGTGCTGTGATGAACCGCGAAGGCCGTGGCGCGACGACGCCGCACATCGTCGGGGGCACCAGCGCGGGCCCCGTCACCTTCACCGGCAACCGGGGGCTCGACCTCGAGGAAGGCCTGATCTTCGAGATCGGCCGCACCGAAGTGACGGGGGTGGACATCCCCGAACCCGCCCCGTTCAAGGACCGGCTCGGCGCTCACAAACGCACTGCGCCGCTGGAACTGCCGGGCCTCTCCGAGCCGGAGGCCATGCGCCATTACGTGCGCCTCTCACGCATGAATTATGGCATCGACAGCGGGCTGTTCCCGCTCGGCTCCTGTACCATGAAGCACAACCCGCGCCTCAACGAGAAGATGGCGCGGCTGGCGGGCTTTGCCGACATCCACCCGCTTCAGCCCCTCTCCACCGTGCCAGGCGCACTGGAGCTGATGGCGGAGCTGTCGCGCTATCTCCTCGAACTCACCGGCATGAAAGCCGTGGCGCTCACCCCCAAGGCGGGCGCCCACGGCGAACTCTGCGGCATGATGGCCATCAAGGCCGCCCACGAAGCCCATGGCAATGGCGACCGCCACGTGGTGCTGGTGCCGGAGAGCGCCCACGGCACCAACCCTGCCACCGCAGCCCTCATCGGCTATGAGGTGCGCTCCATCCCCGCCCGCGCCGACGGCACAGTGGACCCGGAGGCGGTGAAGGCCGCACTGGGGCCGGAGGTGGCGGCCCTCATGCTGACCAATCCAAACACCTGCGGCCTGTTCGAGCGGGACGTGGTGGCCATCGCCGAGGCGGTGCATGAGGCCGGCGCCTACTTCTATTCGGACGGCGCCAATTTCAACGCCATCCTCGGCAAGGTGCGCATCGCCGACCTCGGGGTCGATGCGATGCACATCAACCTCCACAAGACCTTCTCCACCCCCCACGGCGGCGGCGGTCCGGGCGCCGGCCCGGTGGTGCTGTCTCAGGCGCTGGCGCCTTTTGCCCCGGTGCCGGCGCTGGTCGCCACCGCGGGCGGGCTGGTGCTGGTGGAGGACGAAGGTTCGGCCGGCGCCGAGCAGGCGCTCGGCCGCATGAGCGCCTTCCACGGCCAGATGGGAATGTTCGTCCGCGCCCTGTCGTGGATGCTCTCCCACGGCGCCGACGGCATGCGGCAGGCCTCCGAGGATGCCGTCCTCTCCGCCAATTATGTCCGCGCCTGCCTCATGGACGTGATGAGCGCCCCCTTCGCCGAGCGCCCGGCCATGCACGAGGCCCTGTTCGACGATGCGTGGCTGGCGGGCACCGGCCTCTCCACCCTCGACGTCGCGAAGGCGCTGATCGACGAGGGCTACCACCCCATGACGGTCTACTTCCCGCTGGTGGTCCACGGGGCGATGCTGATCGAGCCGACGGAGAGCGAATCGAAGGCCTCCCTCGACCTCTTCCTCGGCGCCCTGCGCGACCTCGCCATGGCGGCCAAGATGACGGCCGTATCGGGGGACAAGGAGCGCTTCCTCGGCGCCCCCCATTATGCCCCCCGCCGTCGTCTGGACGAGACTCGCGCCGCCCGCGCACCGGTTTTGCGGTGGGTCCGGCCCGAACCGCTCCCGAACGCCGCCGAATAGGTGGGGTGAACGCACCCGAATGGGTGGTGTGAACCACCCTTTCCCCCCTGTCAGGAGGGGCTATGCTCGGCGCATGTTGTCCGCCCTCTCTTTCCTGCGCCGGATGCGCCACGGCATGACCCTCGGTGTCCGGGTACTGGCCACCGACGAGGCTGGCCGGCTCCTTTTGGTCCGACACACCTATGTGTCCGGCTGGCATTTTCCCGGCGGCGGGGTGGATCTGGGCGAGACCGCGGAACAGGCCGCTCGACGCGAATTGCGCGAGGAGGCGAACGTGGAGGCCGAGGGGCCCCTGACGGTTTCTGGCTGCTATTTCAATCCCTTGGTCGGGGGGCGGGATCACGTCGTCCTCTACCGCGCGACCCGGCTGACCATCGGCCCCCGGCCGGAGCGGAACCTCGAAATTGTCGCCACCGACTTCTTCCCGCCCGACGCCTTGCCCGACGATACCACCCCCGCCACCCTGCGACGCATCGCCGAATGGCGGGGCGCTCCCCCGTCCGACCGCTGGTGAGGCGCCCTGTCACGGGCGATTGACCGGCGCGGATTGGATAAATACCGCCGCCCGCGCTATCGTGGCGCCTGAAGTTTCATCCCAACCGGCGCGCCATGTCCGTCACCCTGTCCCAGGAAACCGAGGTTTCGCAACGGCTTGCAGCGCAGGCCGATGCCCCGGCCGCACCTCGGCAGAGGCTCGGGCGCGCGGCGACCCTCGGCCTCGCGGTGGCGCTTGCGGTGCTCTGCGCCGGCGGCCTGCTGCTGTGGGCCCGCTACGGCGCCGCCGTCTTCTTCGATCTCCTGAGCGCCGGCTTCTCCGCCTGCCTCTGAGCCCCGCGATTGCCCCCAAGGCCTTGAAATCATGTCGCCACGCACGAAGATCATTGCCCTGTTCTCGGCCTTCGCCGCGGGCGCCCTCATCCTCGTCACCGCCGTCACCCTGTTCCTGCCGGAGCCGCCGCCGAAGGTGACGGGCCAAGCGGCGGTGGGCGGGCCCTTCAGCCTTACCGACCAGAACGGCCGGCCGATCACCGAAGCCGCCCTTAAGGGCAAGCCAACGCTCATCTTTTTCGGCTTCACCCATTGCCCGGACGTGTGCCCGACCGCCTTGTTCGAGATGTCGGAAATCTTTAACGCGCTGGGCCCGGACGCCGGCAAGGCGCAGGCCTTCTTCGTCTCGGTGGACCCCGAGCGGGACACGCCGGACGTGCTGAAATCCTATGTTTCCAGCTTCTCGCCGCAGATCGTCGGACTGTCGGGCACACCGGAGGCGACCGAGCAGATCCCGCAAGGTCCCGCTGAAGGACGGCGACTACACCATGGACCACACCGCCGTGGTCTATCTCATGGACAAGGACGGCAATTTCGTCGCCCCATTCAACTCCAAGCGGCCTCCGGCCGAGGCCGCGGCCGAGCTGAAGCGCTACTTCTGAGCCCTCCCACGGCGCCCCGACGCGCGGCGCCGTGCTCGGTTTTCTGCCAATGGTAAGGTCGCCGGATCAGTTCGACCACTGCCCGCCACGCCGCCAGCGACAGCAGCAGCCAATAGATCGGAATCATCGCGATCGTGCCCCACCCGGGCCTCATGCCCCGCCGGCCGAGCCCGACCATCATGGTCACGGCCGCACCGGCATAACCGGCGACGAGGGTGGTGTAGGTGAGAGCGCTCGTCATCACCTCCGCCATGTAGGCGCAAGGCAGACCGGCGACGCCGCCGACGATGTCGGCGATGAACAAGGCGAGGCACAGCGGATGCACCAGCGCCGCCGCATAGGGGCCCGCCGTCAGCAGCACCAGCGCGACCGTGCCGCCCAGACCGAGATCCCGCACCAGCGCCCGCGGCCGGCGGCCGTGCACCAGCAGCGTCTGCGCCCAGCCCTTCAGCCAGCGGGTACGTTGGCCGATCCAGGCGCGCCGCGTCACTGGCGCCTCCTCGAAGGTGGTGGAGGAAATGACGCATGTCTGCCAGCCGGCGCGGGCGAGACGGATGCCAAGGTCGGCGTCCTCGGTGACGTTGTAGGGGTCCCAGCCTCCCACCTGATCGAGCACGCGGCGGCGGAAATGGTTCGAGGTGCCACCGAGCGGAATGGGCAGGCCGAGCGCGCTGAGCACCGGCAGCAACACGTCGAACTGGCCCGCATACTCGGCGGCGAACTGGGCCGATATCCAGCTGTCGCTGCCGTTGTCGATGCACAGTCGCGCCTGC
>JAYSCE010000332.1:3406-5170 GCA_041915035.1 Xanthobacter sp. | reverse complement strand
CGGGGGAGGGGGCTCTGTGGACGGCGGCCTTCTTCTGCGGCTCGTGTTCGGCGGCGGTCAGCGGCGGGTTGGCGAGGATGCCGCCGAGGCCGGCCATGGCGGCGCGCTGGCGCACCAAAGCGAGCACCACGTCGAGGGTGGGGGTGGGCATCTCCAGCATCTGGCCCATTTCCTGGACGACGCTGACCAGCGGATCGATCTCCATCGGCCGGTCACGCTCCAGGTCCTGCAGCATGGAGGTCTTGTGGGCACCCACGGCACCGGCACCGTTGATGCGGCGTTCCACGTCCACGCGGAAGTTGACGCCGATGCGCTCGGCGATGGCCTTGGCCTCCAGCATCATGGCCTTGGCCACGGCGCGGGTGCCGGGATCGGCGGCGATCAGATCAAGGGTCGCATGGGTGAGGGCGCTGATGGGGTTGAAGCAGAGGTTGCCCCACAGCTTCAGCCACAGCTCGTCGCGGATGTTGGGCATCACCGGCGCGCGCAGGCCGCCCTTCTCCATCATCTCGCTGAGGGCGGTGACGCGGGGCGTGATCTCGCCCGACGGCTCGCCGAGGGGGAACTTGTCGCCATAGATGTGCTGGATGACGCCCGGCGCCACCACCTCGGTCGCGGGATAGACGATGCAGCCGATGGCGCGCTCGGGGCGCAGCACTTCCCACTGCTTCGCGCCGGGATCGATGGTGGCGAGGGTGCGGTTCTCCAGCGGGCCGCCATTCTTGTAGAAATACCAGTAGGGCACGCCGTTCACGGCGGTGACGACCGAGGTGTCATTGCCCAGCAGCGGGCGCATCTGCTCCACCACGCCGGGGACCGAATGGCCCTTGAGGGCGATGATGACGTAATCCTGCGGGCCCAGTTCGCGCGGGTCGTCGGTGGCGCGCACCTTGGCGACGCGCTCCTCTCCATTGATGAGCAGCTTCACGCCATTGGTCTGCATGGCCTCCAGATGGCCGCCGCGGGCCACCAGGCTGACTTCGGCGCCGGCGTGCGCGAGCTGGACGCCCAGATAGCCGCCGATGGCCCCGGCACCGTAAATGCATACCTTCATGGCGATCCTCCCTGCTGTGCGCGATCTGTGTCGTATTATGTATACCAGATTAGCGGGCAGCCCCGCCGTTCGGCAAGTGCTGGCCACCATACTTATGGAAATTAATTCCGCAACGTGGAAAATTTGACGCAGGGGCAGCGCCCGGGGTGGACGGGGGCGAGGGGAACGATAGTTTGTTGGGCAACCAAACGGGAGGAGAATGCGGCATGCCGGACACCGAGCTCGCACCGCGGCGCAGGGGACGGCCGGCCTCCGGCACGGCGTCGGAGGGCGGGGCCGAGGTCCAGTCGCTGGATCGCGCCATCGCCCTCCTGCGGGTGGTGGCGGACCAGGACGGCATGGCGCTGGCCGAGATCGCCCGGCGCGCCGAACTCCCCGTCTCCACCGTGCATCGCCTTCTGACCACGCTGGAGAAGCGCCAGCTGGTCAACCACGACCTCTCCACCGGGCTCTGGACGGTGGGACTCGGCCTGTTCCGCATCGGCTCGGCCTATCTGCGCATCCGCAAGCTGCCGGACATCGGCCGCCCCGTGATTCGCCGCCTGCTGCACGAAACCGACGAGACCGTGAACCTCGCCATGTTCGATGCCATGGAACTGGTGGTGGTGGCACAGGCGGAGGCCCATGCGCCGGTGCGCGCCTTCTTCCGCCTGGGCGCGCGCCTGCCGCTTCATGCCACCGCCGCCGGCAAGGCGGTGCTGGCGGCGGCG
>JAYSCE010000332.1:0-3396 GCA_041915035.1 Xanthobacter sp. | reverse complement strand
CGAGCCCCTCCTTCCGCGGCGCCTGCCTCGCCCAGGTGCGCTACGAGCCTTTCACCACCGCCACCCGCCGCGAGGAGCGGGCGCTGATGGATGACGTCTCCGAAATCCTGGAGCGCGGCTTTGCCGTGGACCGGGAAGAGCACGCGCCTGGCATGCGCGCGGTGGCGGCGGCCATTCTTAACGAGTGGCGCGAGCCCATTGGCGCGGTATCCGTTTCGGGCCCGGCGGTGCGCATGAGCGAGGATCGCATCCAGCGCCTCGGCCGGCGGGTCGCGGCGGCGGCGGAGCAGATGACGCGCCTGTATTCAGGTGCGGATGAGACCCTGCCCCAGAACTACGCCGCCTTCCGGTAGGCGGTGCTTCCCTAACTGGAATACAGTATTCCAAAGTTGTGGCATACAACGTACCTAATTCCGAATTGAAAATTCCAATTGACACCCCTCCCTTGGTCTATACTCTTGCCAAGCCGCCGTAACGGCAACGGTGGGAACGCCAACTAAAGTGCCGGCAGAATCGCGTATTGGTGAAAATACGCGATGTCAAAACAGGCTGAAGTCCCGTTCTCGTCTGCTCCATAGAGGCTAAGCCCAGGGGTTGGACGAACAGAAATGTTCTCGGGAACTTGCCCGGCGCAACAGGCGCCGGCTGAAACAAGCTCTGGAATTGCGATCCGCACAAATAACAACGCGGACGTGGGGAGGAAAATCAGATGCATTCGGCAATCGCCAAGATCGTCAGGAGAGGTGTGGCTGCGCTCGCGGTCACGGCGGCGCTCGGGCCGGCCGTTGCGCCGTCTTTGGCCCATGCGGCGTGGGAGCCGACCAAGACCGTGGAATTCATCGTGCCCGCCGGCACCGGCGGCGGCGCCGACCAGATGGCGCGGATGATCCAGGGCATCGTCCAGAAGAACAATCTGATGAGCCAGCCGCTCGTCGTCATCAACAAGTCCGGCGGCGCCGGCGCCGAAGGCTTCCTGGACGTGAAGGGGTCCAACCGGAACCCCCACAAGATCATCATTTCCCTCTCGAATCTCTTCACCACCCCGCTCGCCACCGGCGTGCCCTTCTCCTGGAAGGACATGACCCCGGTGTCCATGCTCGCGCTCGACGAATTCGTCCTGTGGGTGAACGCCAAGGCCCCCTATGACGACGTGAAGGGCTTCCTCGCCGCGCTCAAGGCCGCGTCCGGCGACCAGACCTTCAAGATGGGCGGCACCGGCTCCAAGCAGGAAGACCAGATCATCACCGCCGCCATCGAGCAGAAGACCGGCGCCAAGTTCATCTACGTGCCCTACAAGGGCGGCGGCGACGTCGCGGCCCAGCTCGTCGGCGGGCATGTCACCGCCTCGGTCAACAACCCCATCGAGGCGGTGTCCCAGTGGCGCGCGGGCGAGCTGAAGCCGCTCTGCGTGTTCGACTATGAGCGGCTGCCCTACAAGGAGCCCATCGCCAGCGGCAAGTCGTGGAACGACATCCCGACCTGCAAGGAATCCGGCCTCGATATCGAATATCTGATGCTGCGCGGCATCCTCATGCCGCCGAATGCCACGAAGGATCAGGTCGATTACTTCGTCGAGCTGTTCAAGAAGGTCCGCGCCACGCCGGATTGGCAGGACTTCATGCAGAAGGGGGCCTTCAATACGACGGCCCTGAGCGGTCCCGAATACGCCGCCTGGCTCACCAAGGCCGAGGCCACGCACAAGGACCTCATGGAGAAGGCGGGCTTCGTCGCGAAATAAGCGATGAGGTTCGCGGCGCCGGTGCCTGAGCGGCTGCAGAGCCGCGGGCGCCGGGAAAGGGCAGGGACGGCAGAGAGGCTTCGCCGCACGCGGAGCCGGGCCGGCCGCCGACCCTTCGCGCCGATCTGGGAAGCCCATCCGGGACGCCGCGCGGAACCTGACCGCCGTGCGCCCCGGCCGTGACCGGCCCCGTTTGAAGCCCCGCAGGATGCCTGAGAAGGATGCCCGAGCGCGGGGCGCTTCAAGGATCTGATCCCATGAGCACTGAAACGCGCACTGACAGCGGACACACCGCCCCCACCGCGCACAATGAGAAGACCGTCACCAACCGCACCATGGACGTGGTGGTGGCGCTGATCTTCATGGCCCTCGCGGCCCTCGTCATGTCCGACAGCTGGCGCGTGGGTGCGCGCTGGGCGTCGGACGGCCCGCAGGCCGGCTACTTCCCCTTCTATGTCGGCCTCATCATGTTCATCGCCTCCACCACCACCCTGGTGCAGGCGCTGGTGAGCCGCCATCCGGACCTCGGCAATTTCGTGGATCGCTCGCAGCTCATCTCGGTGATGCAGGTGTTCATCCCGACGACGGTCTATGTGGGGCTGATCTTCCTCCTCGGAATCTATCTCGCCTCCGCGGTGTTCATCGCCTTCTTCATGTGGTGGCTCGGCAAGTACCCGGTGGCGAAGATCATCCCCGTCGCCGTAGGCGTGCCGCTCGCCCTCTTCGTGATGTTCGAGATCTGGTTCCTCGTGCCGCTGCCCAAGGGTCCGCTCGAGACCGCGCTCGGCTACTGACCGCCGGCACCCTGCCGCGGTCCCGCCCGCGCGCCCGCCCATCGGGGGCGGCGGGAGGCAAAGACGATCTCCGCCCGGCTTCGCCCGGCGGGTGCGGGCGATCCGACGCCCATCCATCGATTCGCGATCATCGACGCACAACAGGCAACGCGCCCGACCCGCGTGAGCCGCCATAGAAGCGGCCGGGGGGCGCAACGGAGGACCCCGTGGAAGCGCTCACGTCACTCATCGGAGGGTTCGGTGTCCTCGCCGACCCCATGAACATCGTCTACATGTTCGTCGGCATCGCGCTCGGCGTCCTCATCGGCGTTCTGCCGGGGCTGGGCGGCGCCAACGGCGTCGCCATCCTGCTGCCGCTCACCTTCTCCATGTCGCCGGTGTCGGCGATCATCATGCTCTCCTCCATCTATTGGGGAGCGCTGTTCGGCGGCGCCATCACCTCGGTGCTGTTCAACATTCCCGGCGAGCCCTGGAGCGTGGCCACCACCTTCGACGGGCATCCCATGGCCCAGAAGGGGAAAGCCGGCGAGGCGCTGACCGGGGCCTTCACCGGCTCCTTCATCGGCGCCTTCTTCGCCGTGCTGCTCATCACCTTCCTCGCGCCGGTCATCGCGAAGTTCGCGCTGCAGTTCGGCCCGGCCGAGTTCTTCGCCGTCTACCTCCTCACCTTCTGCTCGTTCGTCGGCATGGGTAAGGAGCCGCCGGCCAAGGTGATCGCCGCCATGATGCTCGGCTTCGCCCTCGCGGCGGTGGGTATCGACACCGTGACCGGCCAGCTGCGCATGACCTTCGGCTCGGTCGAACTGCTGCGCGGCTTCGACTTCCTCGTGGCGGTCATCGGCCTGTTCGGCGTGGGCGAGATCC
>JAYSCE010000331.1:1183-5178 GCA_041915035.1 Xanthobacter sp. | reverse complement strand
GGAATGGGCGATCATCGCGCCGCTGCTGCCGAACAAGGTGCGGGGCGTGGCGCGGGTGGATGGCTGACCACCAAGATCCACGCTCTGGTCGACGCTGAGGGGCGTCCAATCCACCTCCTGCTCACCGCCGGACAGGCCGGCGACGCACCGGCCGGGCGCGAACTGCTGGCGCGGCTCCCACCGGGCGGCATCCTGCTCGCCGACAAGGCCTACGACACCGACGCCATTCGGGCCGAGACGGCGGAGCGCGGCGGATTTGCCAATGTACCGCCTCGCACAATCCGCAAGCGCACCTTCGCCTTCAGTCCGTGGCTCTACCGCCAAAGGAACCTTGTCGAGCGTTTCTTCAACAGGATCAAGCAGATGCGGGGCCTCGCCAGCCGCTACGACAGGCGCCCCGACAACTTCCTCGCAGCCTTCAAGCTCGCCGCCGTCCGCATCTGGATCAATGCATTATGAGTCCGCTGGCTAGGGGCGTGGGTGCGCCAATGGAAGTAGTTGGCATCGCAGAGTAGCCTGTCAAAATGCGCCCCATGCCTGTGCTGACGGGGAGGAAGCTTGGATGGCATCAGAGAGGGATGGGGTTATCTGGATACCATTGGCATTGACTGTAGCGAGCGTTCTTTTGGGCCTAGGCCTCACAAAGTATTGGGACGCTCTGCCCTCATGGGTGTCTATCATGGGTATCGTTGCGGCCTTGGCCCTCGTCGGCTGGGCCATCTATATTGCGCTTAAGACGCAAGACTCAGAGAGACCGCAGGCCGGGGGCGGCGGGTGTGCCGTGGCTCACGGTGAGGATCTCGCAGCGATTGGCGGGCAAGGGGGAGATGCGGGGAGAGGCCCCGGCGGCGATGGAGGCTCCGCATCCGCCAGAGGAAAGCGAAGCCTTGCCAAGGGTGGGGATGGCGGACGCGGCTAAAGTTCTCCGCTGGATCTACTCTTGCCTCCAGCCGGCTCTCCGTAGAATTTCAATAACATTCCAGCCAAATCGACAGCCATTTCCGGCGTAAGAGTAATTGCGTGAGTAAATACCGGCGCCCTAGTACCGTCGAGAGATACGACTGGTCCATTGTTTCCGAAAGCAATACGAACAAAATCTTTTGCCTCTCGGGTGAACACGAAACAGGTGGATGCAAATTCAGGAATTCCGGGCCTGAATATAGCTTTCCACATGTCTAGGGAAAGACCTAGCACCAAGCTGTCTTTGTCCATCGCTTTGATCTTTCTAGCTGAGGGGTTCGAGATGACTAACAAGGGCGCAGGAGGTCGCGGCGGTGACGCGACCGTGTCCGGCGACGATAGCACGGCAGAAGGCGGCCAGGGTGGCGATGCGGTTATCGGCGACGGCGCCGCCGGTGGCCAGGCCACCGTCGCTGCCGACCGAAGTCACGCGATCGGAGGGCGCGGAGGGCGCGGTGGAATTGGGCCAGGCGGGCCGGGCGGTGACGTCCACATTTTGCCCGAAGGAACGTCATTGGAAGAACTGATCAGCCAGGGGAAGGCGCCCCCGATTGGACCTTCCGATACGTACCTCTCAACACCCGATGGGAGAATTCTCCTTCTGGCCCGCGGTGGCCAAAATGGAAACGAAGGAAGTCGAGGCGGTGGCGGCTTTGCCCTCGGCAACGACACATTTGCGGCGGGTGGCCAAGGAGGCGAGGCCTCTCAACCCGACGGACGTGGCGGCCGAGGCGGAAGGGCGCATGGAACGGACGAAAGTTTGGGGGGGCTCGGGAAAAATCGGCGAGCGGACATGCGATGGCCCTACTATGAGCCGATAAACGAGGCGGGTCGGGGAGGCGATGCACCCGACACTCCGCAATACAAGGCGCGTAGGTTGATCGTCGAGCAGATCAAGCAACAACGCTTCGCTCAGCTGGGTCTCCCCCTCTCGGAGGCATGGTGGGATCGGGAGATCGTTCCCATTGACTGGATCAACAAGCAATTGATGGCCGACAGGCACCGCTGGAGCGTGATGGTCGTGGACAACGAATACGAGTTCACGGATCCAGCCCCGTAGCCGCTGTAAACCGCACCGGCAGGATAGCCGCAGAGATCCTCAACAGGGTATAGCAGGGCGCTTAAGCTGCCACATCTCGCCCGTTCTCGCGTTATCCCGGCAAGCTGCCTTCATAAACTATGGAGCCACAGGCTAACACATATGCGGTAGCATGTTTTATCGCTAAGTAAACCACTTCTTTATTTTCATTCGCTTAGTTAGATTAAATTGCGGCCTGGGCGGAATTCGAACGAATACGCCGGGACCATCTGTCGCTCTTCGGCTGCGCCATGACCATGTCGGCTTTTGGAGGGGCCGCCACGCAGCTTCTATGTCCGATATGGCGGCGCAAAGCGGACGTCGCTGCAAGGGCACTTGCAGGTCAGCTATCGGTCATCTGCGGACAAGAAGGCTTACCGTCCACCTGCCAAAAATTAGACCGCGCCACAACGATGAGCGTTGCCCACGTGGGCAACGCTCGATGGGTTAGCCGTGTCTCAAGCCGAAATGCTTTCGCTAAGAATGGCTCAGGAGCATCCTCGAATCCCGCAGAAGCGCGTCCGGCTCCCTTTTCCGTCGCGCACAAAACGCGACGCACCGCTTCCGCGGGCAGAGATTGCCGAAGTTCAGAAGGTGCGCGCATCCGCCCAATTCATTGATTTCATTAAGAAAAGTGGCGCACCCGGCACGATTCGAACGTGCGACCTTTGCCTTCGGAGGGCAACGCTCTATCCAGCTGAGCTACGGGTGCGTGGCGCAGGAGCGGGTTTCTTTTATCGGAAGGCTTGCGGCCCGGCAACAGGGGATGGGGCGGTGTCCACGGCGGCGTTGTGGGGATCGCCCGCCCCTTACGAGAGAGGGATCGGCGCGAGGCGAAGTGACGTCCGGTGGGACGGGACGCTTGGCGCGGTCCTCGGCCCACGTTCTCAGCCGGCGTCTTCCAGCGCCTCCGATTCGGCCTGGAGGGCGGCCAGGAGGGTCATGAAGCGCTCGCCCTGCACCAGCACGTGAGCCCTCAGGCGCTCGGCGGCGAGAGGGCCGTCGCCGGCGAGCAGGGCATCGACGATGCCCTGGTGCTCGGCGAAGGATGCCTCCACCCGGCGCGGCACCTTGAGCTGCAGGCGGCGATAGGGCTGCAGCCCGCGCTGCAAGCGCAGCGCCTCCCCCGCCAGAACCCGGTTGCCGGTGGCGGCATAGATGGCGGCATGGAAACGGGCGTTGGCGGGGTAATAGGCCGCCTCGTCGCCGGCGGCCGCGGCGATACGGCAGGTCTCGTGCGCCTCCGAGATCGCCTCCCGGTCGGAGGAACCCATGCGCTGCACGGCGAGCCGTCCGCAGGAGGCCTCGATCTCGGCCATCAACTCGAAGGATTCGATGAGTTCACGGGGGCCGAGCAGCACCACGAAAGCGCCCCGGCGCGGGCGGATTTCCACCAACCCGGACGAGGAGAGCTGGATCAGCGCCTCGCGGATGGGTGTGCGAGAAACGCCGAAGCGCTCGGCGAGGCCCACCTCGTCGAGCCGCTGCCCGGGCTTCAGCCGGCCGGCGACGATATCGTCCTCCAGCGCCTCCCTGAGCCTCGGCGTCTGCTCTCCCCGCACGACGGCGCTCCTTGCGAATTCCCCGTCATCAGAAAGCCGAGTCCCAGCATTCAATGCAAGAGAGAAAATCTTGCATACATGAATGTTGACAAAAAATGCAGTTGGATTTCTATTGCCGACAGACGCCGCGGGGATCTTGGAAGATGCCACATCTCGATACCGGAGCGCCACTTTTGCCCCAGCCCCCAGGCGGGATCACCCGAAAGAGAACGCCCCGCCCCGGCCCCATGGGCTTGCCTTCGAGCCGGGCGCGCCGTCCCATGACGGCAGGGATGTCCGGCATCGGGGATGGTGGAGTGCGGCGATGACTTCCAACGCGTCCTTCTTCGGCGATCTTCTCACCACCATCGCGGATCGTGGCCGCGCCCTTCTGGACCGCAACGCCCGCGTCTCCG
>JAYSCE010000331.1:0-1173 GCA_041915035.1 Xanthobacter sp. | reverse complement strand
AAGGCGGCGACGCTGGTGGAGCGGTGCGAGCAGCTTCTCTCCGGTCGCGGCGAGGCCTCGGGCGTCGCCCTCGCCACCGACATCCTCGATCGCTACGCCCGCATGAAGACCGGCGAGCGCATCGCCTTTTTCGAGGCCTTGGCCGAAACCTTCGGGCCGGACCGCGCCCGCCTCGATGCCGCCATCGCCAGCTATGGCCGCACGGGGTCGGATGCGGCGGCCGCCGAGCTTCACCTCGCCAGCGAGCCGCGCCGGCAGGAGCTGTTCCGCCGCTTCAACATGGCCGCCGGCGCGACGCTCTCCCTCGTCCGCATGCGTGAGCATCTGATGGATGCCATGGTCCTGCGCCGTGACCTCGCCGCAGTGGATCGCGATTTCGGCCACCTGTTCTCGTCCTGGTTCAACCGGGGGTTCCTCGTGCTGCGACGCATCGACTGGTCGACGCCCGCCAACGTGCTGGAGAAGATCATCCGCTACGAGGCGGTCCATGCCATTCGCGACTGGAACGACCTGCGCGCGCGCGTCGACAGCCCGGACCGGCGCTGTTACGCCTTCTTCCATCCCGCATTGGTGGATGAGCCGCTGATCTTCGTGGAAGTCGCGCTCACCAAGGATATTCCCGGCGCCATCGCCCCGGTGCTGGACCAGTCGCGCGAGCTGCTGGAGCCGGAGAAAGCCACCACGGCCGTCTTCTATTCCATCTCCAACTGCCAGCGCGGGCTCGGCGGCGTCTCGTTCGGCAATTTCCTCATCAAGCAGGTGGTGGAGGAGATTTCCCGCGAGATTCCCTCGCTCACCACCTTCGTCACGCTCTCCCCGGTGCCCGGCTTCCGCGCCTGGCTCGACGGCGAGCGCAAGGCCGAGACGCCGGCCGCCCTCACCGCCGCCGACAGGGAGACGCTCAAGGCGCTCGACACGCCGGACTGGGCGGAAAAGGCGGACGTTCGTGAGGCGCTGACGCCCGTGCTGTGCGCCGCCGCGGCCTATTATTTCCTCGTCGCCCGCACATCGAAGGGCAAGCCGGTGGACCCGGTGGCCCGCTTCCACCTCGGCAACGGCGCGCGGCTGGAGAAGATCAATCCTATGGGCGACCTCTCGGCCAAGGGCATCGCCCAGGCTGCGGGGCTCATGGTGAACTACCGCTATGTCCTCACCGACATCGAGAAGAACCAC
>JAYSCE010000330.1:0-5179 GCA_041915035.1 Xanthobacter sp. | reverse complement strand
GGGCGGCAGGCGGTGAGTGGCCGCGTGCGGCTGACGGCGCGCGTCCTCATGGTGTTGGTGCTGGTGCAGATCTTCGCGGGCGGGCTGGTGGCCGGCCTCGACGCCGGCATGGCCTACAACACGTGGCCGCTCATGGATGGCCACTTCATTCCCGCCACAGAACAGCTTGCCGCTATGTCGCCCTTCTGGCGCAACCTGTTCGAGAATGCGCTGACAGTGCAGTTCGATCACCGCATGGTAGCCTATGCCCTCTGGGGGCTAGCGCTCATCCACGCGCTCGATTCCATGCGCGGCGGCGGGCGGGCAGCGAAGCGGGCGTGGATTCTATTCGCTCTGGTGACGGCCCAGGCGTCCCTAGGCATCCTGACGCTGATCCATCAGGTGCCCATCGACATCGCCCTGGCGCATCAGTTCGGGGCGACCATCGTCCTGATTTTCGCGGTGGTGCATGTGAGCGGCCTCGGTGCTCGCGCGGCCGCCAAGGTCGTGACCGCGAGCGCCTAGACCAGCGCCGCAACCAGCGGCGCGATCATCACATTGAACAGGCCCGCCAGCACCATCACGAGACCGGCGATGGAGCCTTCCTCCCCGCCGATCTGGTGCGCCCGGGCGACGCCCGCACCGTGGGCGCCCATGCCGAACAGGGCGCCGCGCGCCAGCGACGAGCGCAGCGGCATCACCTTCAGCACCACCTCGCCGAGCGCCGCACCACAGATGCCGGTGAGGATGACGAAGACGGCCGTGAGGTCCGGCACGCCGCCGATGTCGCTCGAAACGGCCATGGCGAAGGGCGTGGAGGTGGAGCGGGGCATCAGGCTGAGCCCGATCGCCTCGTTCAGGCCGAGCAGATGCGCCAGGGCAAACGCGGTCACCATGGCGAGGGTGCTGCCCACGGCGACCCCCACCAGCAGCACCGGCCAGTAGCGGCGGATCAGCGCGCGCTGCTCGTAGATGGGAATGGCGAAGGCCACCGTGGCCGGCCCCATCATCAGCAGCAGCCACCGGGTGCCGGCGATATACTCGCCATATCCCACGTGCAGGCTGAGCGCGACGGCACCGACACCGATGGGTGTCAGCAGCAGCGGGGAGGTCCACCAGAACCGCCAGCGCCGGCCGATGGCCCGCGCGGCGAGATAGGAACCTATGGTGACTGCCGACCAGAACAGCGTCGCGAAGAGGGGATCATGCGGCATGACGCGCCTCACCCGACAGGCGCTGCGTCCAGCGCCAGCACAGATCGACAGCGAGGGCGGTGCCGCCCATGACCGTCACCGTGCCGAGCAGGATCACCGCGGCGATCTTCAGGCCATCGAGGCCGATGAGTTCCTTGTGGTCGAGTACGGCCATGACGGCCGGCACGAAGAACAGCAGCATTTCCGCCAGCAGCCACGAGGCCCCGCGCCGCACGCTCGACGGACGCAGCCGGCCACTGGCGAGCAGGGCCAGCACCACCGCCATGCCCACGATACCGCCCGGAAGCGGAAGCTTCACGAGCCGCACCAGGCCCTCTCCCGCCATCCAGAAACCGACCAGAACGGCAAGCTGGATCATCATGCTGCGATGCAGCGTGAAACGGATAGACCGGAGCAAGTGACTGAGGGCAGAGCGATTCTGGGACATGGCTGGCACCTCCAGTGCCGATGCCCGTAACATAGTATGCACTGCAGCATGATGAAAATGAATTGATTGAATAAAGACCATTCCGTATAGGCATAATATGGAACTTCGGACCCTCAGAGCCTTCGTCGAGGTGGTGCGGCAGGGCGGCTTCTCTCCGGCCGCCAAGGTGCTCAATGCCACGCAGCCCACGGTCTCCAAGGCCGTGAAGCAACTGGAGGACGAACTCGGCGTGCCGCTGCTCGATCGCATCGGCCATCGCAGCCAGCTCACTGCGGCCGGGGAAATCGTCTACCGCCGCGCGCTGACCTTGCTCGCCGAACGCGAGGGCCTCGTCGCCGAGCTGGAGGATCTGAGGGGGCTCAGGCGCGGCAGCCTGCGGCTCGGCCTGCCGCCGCTCGGCGCGAGCACGCTCTTTGCGCCATTGTTCGCAGTCTTCCGCTCGCGCTATCCGGGCATCGAGATCCGCCTCACCGAACACGGCTCGAAGCGGCTGGAGGAAATGCTGCTGGAGGGCGAGGTGGAGTTGGCTGGCTCCCTCCTCCCCGCCAAGGAGGGGTTCGACGGGCAAGGCGTCCGGTGCGAGCCGCTGATGGCGGTGTTGCCGGTGAGCCATCCTCTTGCGGGGCGGGAGCGGGTGACGATGGCCGAGCTCGCGGCCTTCCCCTTCATCCTGTTCGAGGGCGGCTTCGCGCTGAACCAGGTGCTGGAGGATGCGTGCGCCCGCAACGGATTTGCACCGCAGGTGGCGGCGCGCAGCGGGCAGATCGACTTCATCGTGGAGATTGCGGGCGCGGGCCTCGGCGTGGCGTTCCTGCCCAAGACCATCGCCTACCAGCGGCGCACGCCGGCCGTGCGGCTCTCGGAACTCGCCGAGCCCGGTACCGAGTGGCACATGGCCATCGTCTGGCGGAAGGGCAGCTATCTCTCCCACGCCGCCCGCGCCTGGCTGGAGCTGACGCGGGAGGTCTATGGCGACGGGAACGGCTGAACGCTTCGCTCCATGAAACCGAGTGAAGCTGAAGCCGCGCGGGCTTGAGAGAGCCCGCGCGGCTGGAAGATCAGATCTTCGCCAGCGCCTGATCGAGGTCGCCGATGATGTCCGCCGCATCCTCGATGCCGATGGAGAGGCGCACAACCTCCGGCCCGGCACCCGCCGCCGTCTTGCCGTCGTCGGTGAGCTGGCGGTGCGTGGTGGAGGCGGGATGGATGATGAGCGAGCGCGTGTCGCCGATATTGGCGAGGTGCGAGAACAGCTCGACGTTGGAGACAAGCTTGACGCCCGCCTCGTAGCCGCCCTTGAGGCCGAAGGTGAATACCGCGCCGGCCCCCTTGGGCAGGTATTTCTGCGCCAGGGCATGGTACTTGTCGGTCGCAAGGCCGGGATAGCTCACCCACGACACCTTGGGGTGCGCGGCGAGCCACTGCGCCACCTTCAGCGCATTCTCGCTGTGCCGCTGGATGCGAAGCGCCAGCGTCTCGATGCCGGTGAGGATCAGGAAGGCGTTGAACGGCGAGAGCGCCGGCCCGAGGTCGCGCAGGCCCAGGACCCGGGCGGCGATGGCGAAGGCGAAATTGCCGAACGTCTCATGCAGCACCATGCCGGAATATTCCGGCCGCGGCTCGGTCAGGAAGGGGTAGCGGCCCGAGGCCGACCAGTCGAACGTGCCCGCATCCACGATCACGCCGCCGATGGAATTGCCGTGGCCGCCCAGGAACTTGGTGGCCGAATGCACGACGATGTCGGCACCGTCCTTGATGGGCTGCCAGAGGTATGGCGTCGCCAGCGTGTTGTCGACGATGAGCGGCACGCCGGCCTTCTTGGCGATGGCGGAGATGGCCGCGACATCAGTCACCACGCCGCCCGGATTGGCGATGGATTCGATGAAGATCGCCTTGGTCTTCGGCGTCACCGCCCGCTCGAACGAGGACACATCGTCCGGGTCCGCCCACACAACGTTCCAGCCGAAGCTCTTGAAGGCATGGGAGAACTGGTTGATGGAGCCGCCATAGAGCTTGCGCGAGGCGATGAACTCGTCGCCGGGCGTCAGCAGCGTGTGGAACACGAGGTGCTGCGCGGCATGGCCGGATGCGACTGCGAGAGCCGCCGTGCCGCCCTCCAGCGCCGCAACGCGCTCTTCCAGCACCGAATTGGTGGGGTTGGTGATGCGGGTATAGATGTTCCCGAACGCCTGCAGGCCGAACAGGGAGGCCGCGTGATCCACGTCGTCGAAGACGAACGAGGTGGTCTGGTAGATCGGCGTCGCCCGCGCCCCCGTGGTGGGATCGGGCTGGGCTCCCGCGTGGATGGCGAGGGTGGAAAAGCCCGGCTCGTGATGGGCCGCAGGGGTCTTGTCGTCGGACATGGGCGCTTTCTCCGTCAGTGCCAACCTTCTATGCCGGCCAGTTTCGATCGATAATTCCATATTTCTACCGATTATGTGGATTTAGGTCCACGCGGTGCGATGGAAAGCCGCTGCACGCCGCTGCCCAGCCGCTGCGGCCGACGCGCCGAGATGGTGCGGGAATTGACTCCGGTCCAGCCGATCTCGCCGGAAAGCCGGCCATATTCGATCTTCGGGCAGCGGTTCATCACGACCTTGAGCCCGGTGGCTTCGGCCCGCGCCGCAGCCTCGTCGTTGCGCACGCCGAGCTGCGTCCACAGCACCTTGGGCAGGGGATCGAGCGCCAGCACCTCATCAAGAACCGCCGGCACATGCTCCGGCGCGCGGAACACGTCCACCATGTCGATGGGCTCCGGCACGTCCTTCAGCGACGCAACGAAGGTGAGCCCCACCACGGTCTTGCTCGCCTGCCCCGGATTGACCGGAAAGACGCGATAGCCCCGCTCGGACAGATACTTCATCACAAAATAGGATGGCCGCGCCGCATTGGCGCTGGCGCCGACGATGGCGATGGTCTTCACCTCGGAGAGGACGGAGCGGATATAGGCGTCGTCGTAGCGGTCGTGGTTCACCACGTCTCCTCCCTCGTTCAGCGCCGGGTGATTCAGCGCCGGGCCTTGGAAAACAAGGTGTAGAAATTCCGCGTGGTTGCGGCGGCGAAGGTCTCGAAGGGCTCGCCCCGCGCCTCGGCCAGCACCTTCGCCGTTTCGCGCACGAAAGAGGGCTCGTTGCGCTTGCCGCGATGGGGGGTCGGCGCGAGGAAGGGGGAATCGGTCTCCACCAGTATGCGGTCGGCCGGGACATCGCAGGCGATGGCGCGCAGATCCTCGCTCTTCTTGAAGGTCACGACGCCGGAGAAAGAGATATAGCCCCCCAGCGCCAGCGCGCGGCGGGCAAGGTCCGGCCCGGCGGTGAAGCAGTGGAGCAGGAAGGGAAAGGCGCCTTTGGCGGTCTCTTCTTCAAGGATCGCGGCGACGTCGTCATCTGCCTCGCGGGCGTGGATCACCAGCGGCAGGCCGGTCTCGCGGGAGGCCGCGATATGAGTGCGGAAGCCGTGCTCCTGCGCATCGCGCGGGCCGAGATCGTAATGATAGTCCAGCCCTACCTCGCCGATGGCGACCACCTTGGGATGGCGGGAGAGGTCTACCAGATCCTTC
>JAYSCE010000329.1:0-5194 GCA_041915035.1 Xanthobacter sp. | reverse complement strand
CGCTGGGGCGCGGTGATGCTGATCGACGAGGCGGACGTCTACATCAAGCGCCGGCAGGACAATCTCACCATGAATGCCGTGGTGGGCGTGTTCCTGCGCGTGCTCGAATACTTCAACGGCCTGTTGTTCCTCACCACCAACCGGGTGGACGACATCGACGAGGCCATCGTCTCGCGCTGCATCGCCCTCATCAAATATCACTCCCCGGGTCCGGATGACCGCCGCAAGATCTGGCGCGTCATGTGCGACCAGTTCGGCCTCATCCTCTCCGCCGAGCTGATCGACACGCTGGTGGAGATGTTCCCGGAAACGTCCGGCCGCGACATCAAGGGCCTCGCCAAGCTGGTCGCGAAATACTGCTCGCAGAAGGGCGAGCCGCCCTCCATCGACGCCTTCCGCCGCTGCGCCATCTTCCGCGCGCTGGACGTGCCGCCGCTCGCCTGAGCGGCGCCCCCAATAGGGCACCCCCATTGCCCTTGACTGACCCGCCCGGTCCCTCGGGCGGGTATTTTTTCTCGTTCAAGCCCCGTTGAAATGACGAAAGGGGCGTCACGCCCCATTGAAATGCACCGTCCCGAAGCCGGAGACGTCGTAGCCGCCGAGTTCCGCCGCCCGCGCCTCGAAGGCGGGTTCGCGGCAGAAGGCGACGAGCTTCTGGAACGACGGCTCGAAATAGGCGCGGCGCCAGACCATGAGGTCGAAGCGCTCCTCCACCAGCGGCACGAAATCGAGATTGTGCAGGCGCGCGGCGGCGGCGATGCCGAGGCCCACATCGGCCCGCCCCGCAGCGACGGCGAGGGCGAGGTCCGTCTCGGAGCGCTCTACCGTGCCGGTGCAAGTGAGATCGTCACGGTTAAGGCCCTCGGCGGCGAGCAGGCGGTCGAGCACCAGTTCGCTTGCCGCCTCCTTCTGGCGCATCTGGAATTTGAGGCCCCGCGTCTCGGCAAGGCACGCGGGCGAGATGGGAAGGCGCGGCCGGCAGATCAGCCCGCGTACGCGCCGCGCCCACTCCACCAGCACCCACGGTGCGCGGCCGAAGCGCTGCTCCACCGCGGTGGCGTTCCAGTCGTCGCCGTCCGGCACATGCAGGCCAACCGCAATGCACTCGCCCCGTGCCGCCCGGTCGAGCCCGTCGAGCGCGCCGTCCATCAAGCAGGCGATGCCGGAGCGCGATTCCCGCAGGGCCCATTCGAGCAGCGGATCATGGCCACCCGTCATCACCGGCGGCGGGGCGGGATGGTCCACCTGAACGGCAGGATGGGCAGCAGCCGGGGCGGCGGCAGGAACCGGCGCGGGATCGGCAGAGCCGGCGATCCAGTCCTGGATTTCCTGCCGGGGAAACAGCAGCTTGCCCGTCACCCGCCGCACCGGCAGGCTGCCGGTGGCCACGAGGTCGTAGACCTTGCGCTCGCGCACCCTCAGCAGCGCCGCGAGTTCGCGGGTGGTGAGATATTCCGACATCCGGCCCGGCCCGATTGGCCCCGGCGAGGCGGCGCGCCGGAGGAAACGACACTTTCTTCTTATGTTCACATGAATACGGCATAGCCCGCGTGTCGCAAGCCCAAATCGCACCCTGCGACGGGGCACCGCTGGGGTGGCGCTTGCTTTAGGATGCCGGGCACGCCAGCACAGGCGGAACGCTTTCCAGCCGGATGTTTCACATGACCCCCGCCCGCATCGGCATCGTCACCATCTCCGACCGCGCCAGCTCCGGCACCTATGAGGATCTGAGCGGCCCGGCCATCGAGGCCTGGCTGCGCCGCGCCATCACCAGCCCCTGGGTCGCCGACTACCGGGTGATCCCGGACGGGTTCGAGAGCGTGCGCGACACCCTCATCGCCCTTGCCGACAACGAGCACATGGACCTCATCTGCACCACGGGCGGCACCGGCCCCTCCCCGCGCGATCTCACGCCGGAGGCCATGGCGGCGGTGATCGAAAAGCCGCTGGCCGGCTTCGGCGAGCAGATGCGGCGCATCAGCCTCAATGAGGTGCCCACCGCCATCCTGTCGCGGCAGGAGGCGGGCGTGCGCGGCAAAACGCTGATCGTGAATCTGCCGGGGAAGCCGGCGTCCATCGCCGTGTGCCTTTCGGCGGTGTTCCCGGCCATCCCCTATTGCCTGGACCTGATCGGCGCCGGACGCATCGAGACCAATCCCGACGTGTGCGCCGCCTTCCGCCCGAAGGGTGCGTGAGGAGCCTCAGACCACCACCACGCCGCGGTGCTTGGCCTCGCCCTCGGGCTCCACATGGATGGTGATGATCGCATCGTCCATGTCGCGCTCGAAGGCGTTCTCGATGCGGTCGCAGATGTCGTGGGCGGCGGCCACCGTCATGTCGCCCGGCACCACCAGGTGGAATTCCACGAAGGTGATGCGTCCGGCATGGCGGGTGCGCAGGTCGTGCGCCTCGATGGCGCCCGCGGCGTGCAGCGAAACCAGTTCGCGGATGCGCGCCACCACGTCCGGCGGCGGGGCGGCGTCCATCAGACCGCCCACGGATTCCTTCATCAGGCTCCAGCCGGTCCACAGCACGTTCAGCGCGACAAGGCCGGCGATCAGCGGATCGAGCACCGGCCAGCCGGTGACGGGCACCAGCACGAAGCCGATCAGCACGCCGGCGGAGGTGACGACATCGGTGAGCACATGCTTGCCGTCGGCGACGAGGGCGGGCGAGCGCATGGACTTGCCCACCCGCAGCAGCACCATGCACCAGATGGCGTTGATGACGGTCGCGGCGCCGTTGATGAGCATGCCGGTGAACGGCTGGTCCGGCAGATGCGGGTCGAGGAAGCCGTAATAGGCTTCGCGCATGATGGTGATGGCGGCCACCACCACGAGGACGCCTTCCAGCACGGCGGAGATGTATTCCGCCTTGTGGTGGCCGAACTGGTGGTTGTCGTCGGCGGGGCGCGCGGACACCGTGATGGCGAACAGCGCCGCGGCCGAGGCGGCGACGTTGATGATGCTTTCCAGCGCATCGGACAACAGCGCCACCGAGCCGGTGATCCACCAGGCCAGCGTCTTCAGGCCGAGGACGATCGCGCCGACCAGCACGCTCGCCGCCGCAATCCAGAGCACCTTGCGGCTCATGTCGGCCTCCATTCTGCGCGCCGTCGGGGGCGGCGCCGCGGGTCCGTCCCGCGATGCAGCACGTACAAAACCCGGCGCCCCGGCGCAACCGCGCGAGGGTCGCAGTCCCGGCCGAGCTGCCGGTTACACCCGCTCTACACCGCCGCTCAGGGCAGCTTCATATGCTCGAGCGAGCGCTGGATGGCTTCCGGCCCCACCATGATGACGCCGTCGAACGGCGAGCTCATCTCCAGGATCAGGAAGATGGCACCCGCCAGCGACAGCGCGCACAGGGGAAAGACGGTGAGCGAGACAAGATTCACCGGCGAAAACAGCCCGAAGCTGGCGAAGATCAGCGTCAGCCAGACGATCAGCACCACGATGAACACCGGCGGAATCTCGGTGACGGCCTCGGCGATCAGCGTCCAGCGCAGCGCGTTGAGTGACCTGAACCGCTCGAGCGCCTCCGCCTTCAGGTCGGTCTGCTCCGGCCCGGCGGGATCGAGGATGCGGATCTCATGCCCGACACGCTCGAGCATCTGCTCGGAATCGAAGCTCGCGACCATCACCGGCGGGCCGTCGGGCGCGGGCCAGGTCTCGTTCATGGCGTGGATCGTGTAGGCGCGCAGGGCCTCGCGCGCCGGCTTCGCCTGCGGACCGTAATGCTGGAGCGTGGCGTCGAGGATGGTGAGGTACGTCGCATATTGCTGGACGTCCTTGCCGGTGGTGTCGAAATTGCCCTTCACCGAGGCGGTCATCAGACCGAGGATCAGCGACGCCATGGCGGCGACCATGCCGACGCCCAGCTTCACCGCCTCCTGCGTCTCCTTGGAGAGGTGGTGCGCCTTGAGCCAGCGCTGGGATCCCATGCCGAACAGTGCGCCGCTCTCGAGCGCCAAGAAGACCAGTAACGCGACCTGCCACGCCTCCATGGCTTCCCCCCGGCCTGCACTCCGTTCCAGTATTGCTTGATTATCGGCGCAGGCGACCGAACGTTCGCCCGATACGACGCCGGCTTTGCAGCGTAAAGGGAGAAAATCTCGCGCGCGACGCCCTCCCCTTACGATATCCGCATGGCGATCAGCGGGCGGCGGCGATCAGCGCCCGCTTGCGGGCAAGGTCGGCATAGCCGGTCACCACGTCCGTCCCGATGACATAGGCGGGGGGTTCCAGCACCCGGAGCGCGGCGGCGAGCGCCACGCCCTGGGTGAGGATGTCGGTGATGTCCGGCTGGTTGGCGGCGCGGAACACCTTGTAGTGGTCGAGCCCCTCGGCGCGCACCACATTGATCGCCTTCACCCCGTCGATATCGCCGGTGGTGGCGGCGAGCGCGAGGTAGAAGTCACCGAACTTCCCGGGTTGGAGGGAAAGCACTGCCAGCGCGACCCGCGCCGCCTCGATGGAGCCCACGTCCACCCGCGGCGTCTGCACGATGGCATAGGCGAGCTTCGCGTCGCCGGCGAGCAGTTCGCGCATGTCGAAGGCTGAGCGGCGCCAGTCCGGGGCGTTGAAATCCACCAGTTCGGTGACGAGGGGCTTGGTCTTCTCCGCCCCCAGCACGGCCTTGCCGGGCATGGCGTCCAGCAGCTTGCGCGCCTCGGGGGAGAGCGGATCGGCGAAGGCGGGGAATGCCGCCGCGGCAAGAAGGCCGGCACCGGCGGCCAGAAGCCTCCGGCGGGTGAGCGGGCGGTTGGGAGCGCCCATGCGTCCGCTCCTATTCGGCCGCCTTGGTCGGCACCTCGGCAGCCGCCTGAGCCTCCGCATCCTCCTGCGCCTTCAGCACGTCGGGGTGCGGCATGGAGATAATGTTGTAGCCGGAATCAACGAAATGCACCTCGCCGGTCACACCCGCTGAGAGGTCGGAGAGGAGATAGAGGGCCGAGCCGCCCACCTCCTCGATGCTGACCGTGCGGCGCAGGGGCGCGTGGCGCTTCTGGTAGTTGAACATCACCCGCGCATCGGCGATGCCGGCGCCCGCCAGCGTGCGCACCGGGCCGGCGGAGATGGCGTTGACGCGGATGCCCACCGGGCCGAAATCCGCCGCCAGATACCGCACGGAGGCTTCCAGCGCCGCCTTGGCCACGCCCATCACGTTGTAATTGGGCATGACGCGGGTGGAGCCG
>JAYSCE010000328.1:0-5207 GCA_041915035.1 Xanthobacter sp. | reverse complement strand
ACGTCCCACGGCGGTCATCGCGATGCCGCCGAAGAGGAACGGGAGCAGGCCGCCCTGGAGCAGGCCCACCACCCCGGAGGGGTTGGCCCGCGAGAAAGCGCCGGTGACGCCGGAGAAGTACGGGAAGGCCGCCGAGTCCGCGACGAAGTGGTTGAGGTCCGAGGTGTAGGCCGCGAACAGCACCAGCGCGCCGAGGCCGGCGGAGCCGATGGCATAGCCCTTGGTCACCGCCTTGGTGGTGTTGCCCACCGCGTCGAGGGCGTCGGTGGACTGGCGCACCTCCTTGGGCAGGCCCGCCATCTCCGCGATGCCGCCGGCATTGTCAGTCACCGGGCCGAAGGCATCGAGGGCCACGATCATGCCGGCGACGCCGAGCATGGTGGTGGCGGCGATGGCGATGCCGAACAGGCCGGCGAGGCCATAGGCACAGAGGATGCCGGCGATGATGACAATGGTCGGCAGCGCCGTCGATTCCAGCGAGACGGCGAGGCCCTGGATGATGTTGGTGCCATGCCCCGTCACCGAGGCCTGGGCGATGGACACCACCGGGCGATAGCCGGTGCCGGTGTAATATTCGGTGATGACGACGATGGCGCCGGTCACCGCGAGGCCGACGAGGCCGCACAGGAACAGGCTCGTGCCCGAATAGGCCGCGCCCTGGATCGGCCCGAAGCCCGGCAGCAGCCACGTCACCGCCGCCAGCGCGATGATGGAGAAGCCCGCCGTCGCCATGAGGCCCTTGTAGAGCGCGCCCATGATGGAGGAGTTCGCCCCCAGCCGCACGAAATAGGTGCCCGCGATGGAGGTGAGGATGCACGCCCCGCCGATGGCCAGGGGATACACGATCATGGTGGCGAGCGTCGCCGGCGTCGCGGCGAAGAAGATGGCCGCGAGCACCATGGTGGCGACCACCGTCACCGCATAGGTCTCGAACAGGTCGGCCGCCATGCCGGCGCAGTCGCCGACGTTGTCACCCACGTTATCGGCGATGGTGGCCGGGTTGCGCGGGTCGTCTTCAGGAATGCCAGCTTCCACCTTGCCGACGAGGTCGCCGCCCACGTCCGCGCCTTTGGTGAAGATGCCGCCGCCGAGACGGGCGAAGATGGAGATAAGCGAGGCACCGAAGCCCAGCGCCACCAGCGCATCCACCACCGTGCGGCTGTTCGGCGCGAAGCCGAGGAAGCCGGTGAGGATGAGGTAGTAGACACTGACGCCTAGCAGCGCGAGCCCGGCCACCAGAAGCCCGGTGACGGCGCCCGCCTTGAAGGCGAGGTCGAGGCCGCCGGCGAGCGAGAGCGTCGCCGCCTGCGCGGTGCGCACGTTGGCGCGGACCGACACGTTCATGCCGATGAAGCCGGCGAGACCGGAGAGGATGGCGCCCAGCGCGAAGCCGATAGCCACCAGCCAGCCGAGGAACACGCCAACGAGGATGAAGATGACGGCACCGACGATGCCGATGGTGGTGTATTGCCGGCGCAGATAGGCCTGCGCGCCTTCAGCGATGGCGGATGCAATCTCCTGCATCCTGGCGGTTCCCGGGTCCGCCTCCATCAACCCCTTGATCGTCCATACGCCGTACGCCACGGCCAAGAGGCCGCAGACGATGATGAGCACCAGAGCCAGCATCTATCCCACCCTCACTCGTTTCCTGCCAATTATGTTTATGGGAGGAGTGTGAGGGGTGCCGTGGGCCATCGCAAGGGGCGTTTGGGCAAAGGGTCGCACCTTGAGGCGGTTTCATGAGACCGTCGCGCGGACACGCAGCAATAGTGCCGTAAAGCTAACGGCCGTCGTGCTCCGGCTTGACCGGAGCACCCATCCCGCCATTCGAGCCCACGCAGCGGGGGGTCCTTTGGTCGAGCCGAAGGATGAAAGCGGAATTATCACCGCGTCGGCGGCGTCCCGGTGGAATCGCGAAATTCGAAGATCTTGCGCAGGAAGCCCGGCGCCACGGCCGAGATGGGGTTGATGCGCAGGGTCGGCCCCGTCGACAACGGACCAACGACCTCAAAGGTCACGCCCACCAACCCCTCGTTGGGGCCGCCGCCGAGAAAGAGGCCGATCACCGGCAGCTTGGAGAAGATGTTGTTGAGCGCGTAGGCCGGCACGAAGGTGCCGCGCATGTTGATGCGGTCAGCGGCGAAATCCAGCGAGCCGTCGAAGGTCGCGCCCACGGATGGGCCCCAGATGGCGCCTTCCTTGAACACGATCTTGCCGGTGGAGCGGGAGAACTGGGTCTGTGCCTTCTCGAAGGCTGCCGTGCCGTTCTCGATGCGGCCGGAGCTGTCACGGGCGGCGCTGGACAGGCGTTCGAGGCCCGGCTCGCCCTTGATGGAGAAGTTGCTCAGGTGCAGTACGCCCTCCTGCGGCGTGTTGTCGCTGCGAGGCGGATCGACGATGAGCCACGCCTCGCCGCCCTGCATCTTCGCGTAGATATCGAGGAACCGGAACAGCGCGCCGGCGTCCGAGGTGGTGATCTGCAGCGCGCGCTCGCGCCCCTGCCAGGTGCGCATCTCGCCGGCCACCGTGCCGTCGCGGCCGGTTTTCGCCGTGAGCGTGAAATCCCGCATCTCGACACCGCGCCGGGTGGTGGAGAGATCAAACTGGCGCAGCACCTCGCCATTGTTGCCGGTGAGCGCGCCGATGCGGGCCTCCACGTCCACGTCCTGAGACTTGCGCTTGTCTGTGGGCGGGCCGCTGACGAGGCTCTTCATGATGCCGCGGGCATCCATCACCTCGCCGGTGATGCGGATCTTCAGCACGGAGCCGACCCGCTCCGCCTTGGCCGAGGCCTTGTCGCCGTCGGAGAGCTGGAAGGTCGGGAAACTCGCGCCCAGAAGATCGCCGCTGTCGGCCAGCTCGATGTTGCCTTTGAGAAGCGTTCCGGACCCATCGATGACCATGTCATCCAGGCGGATGGAGCTGCCCTTGTCGTTCACCGTGAAGCGCGCCTTGAGTGGCTTGCCGGCGGGCTTGCTGAGGCCGGGAATGAGATCGGCGATGCGGGCCTGGGTCAGGTCCGATTCGATGCTCGCCCGCGTGTCCTTGTTGTTGGTGGTGCCCACGAGCCGCACGCTCACCGGGCCGCTGACGCCGGGAATATCAACGCCCAGCTTGCCGCGGGCAGCATCGTCCAGGGTAGCGGAGACGCGGATGTCCGAATCGGCCGCGTCCTTCTTCTTCTCGTACTCGAAGGCGAGCGGCGCACCGGCGAGTTTCCCGTCGCCACGGAGCACGATGCCGGCGGGCGAGGCGAACGCCTTCACCGTCGCGCCCTCCAGCCTTTGGCCGCGGAACACCTTGTCCACGCCGAAGTCGGTGAGGTTCGCCTCCAGCGAATAGTCCAGATCCTCCGGCAGCGGCACCTTGCGGAAGATCATGTTCACTTGCAGCAGCGCCGAAAGGCGGCCGCGCGTGGTGGAGGGGTCGAAAGCCGTGCCTTGCGGCCCCTTGAGGGGCTCCATGCCCAGCACCTCGATGCCGGCGTCGGCGGGGCCGTTGAAGTTCACCCGGATCTGCGCGGAAGGCTCGCGCGGGAAATAGTCGGGAATCAGCATCACGCCGTCGCTCACCGCGATCTTGCGGTTCTGCGGCGTCACCGCCGTACCGTCGGGCATGGTGATGCGCACCGAACGGCCGGTGACGAGGATGGCGAGGCTGGAATTGGTGATGGGCGGCAGCCCCTTCACCGGCCGGATCGTCACGCCCTTGCCGGAGATGGTGAAGCGCACGCCGTCCTCGGGCAGCGGCACCTGCTTCTGGCCGATGAGGTCGAGCGGAAGCTTCACCGCGACGGAGATGCCCTCGGCCGTGCCGCCGGAGACATTCTCCACCGCGAACTGGCGGGCGGGGGGTGCGATGTTGACCGGCCAGAAGCGCTTGACCGTCGCCACCGGCATGGGCGAGGCCACGCCGTCGAACTTCAGGTAGGGGACCGCCACGCCGAAATCGAACAGGGCGGTGAAGCTGAAGCTCGCGGTCGAGGCGCCGAGCAGGCCCTCCTCCACGACGATCTGGCGGCTTGGCGGGTCGTATCGGCCGGAGACGTCCACCTTGGTGATGACGAGCGGCGGCTCGGGCATCTCCGGGCCCTGAAGCACGACGCGCTTGGGTCCGATCTGGAACGGCCAGGGCTCCTGGGCCTTCGCCGGAACCTTGATCTCGCCGGCGAGCTCGATGACGTTCTGGCTCTTCACCGCCTCGATGGGCGCGACCACGATGACCCGGCGCGCCACGTCCAGGGATGCCGCGATGCGCGCGCGGTCGATGACGAACCGTTCTTCGGTGTCCTCGCCATTGCCGAGGGCGCCGGCGCCGAAGTCCAGGCTCGCCTCGGCCGACGTCAGCGTGCCGTCCAGGTCGAGGCGGGCGGCGAAGGCCGCGTTGAGCGGGGTATCGATGTAGAACCGCCGCTGGTCCTGCACGAAGGCCTGCAGCAGGTCGCGGGTCGAGACGTTCTTGATGGAGACGTCTATGGCGCGCTGGCCGCCCTGGGCCGCGCTGATGCGCGCGACGGCCGTGGCGACGCCCTGCGGCGACTGGGTGGTGAAGGTGAGCACGGCCCCACCCCCGGCCGGACGGGCCAGCCGGACGCTGATGTGCCGGAAGACGATGCGGTGCCCGGCCCCCTCGTTCTCCACGATGACGGTGCCGTCCTTGAGGCCCACGTCCGCCAGCGCCCCGCCGTCGAAGCCGGCGGTCTCGAGATCGGACATCCAGCGGGCGAGCGCGACCGGCTTGAGCGGATCGATATCCGCTGCTGCTGCGGCGGCGGTCGAAGGTTGCGGGCTCTGGCCGGACGCGGCCGGCGGAGCATCCGCAGCAGCTTGTGGCGTCGGGCTTGGAGTCGCACCCGCGCGGGCGGATGCGCTCGCCGGAATGGCCTTGGCGCCGCGGCCGGTGGCCACCGCCACCTGCCCGGTGGGAGCGATGCGCACGGTCATTTCCGCGCCCACCAGATCGATACGCCGCGCCTTCGGCATCAGTGACAGGATCGAGCCTTCCAGCTCCACTTCGGCGCTGGGCGCGCTGGCGACCAGTTGCCCGTCCGGGCCGGTGACGCGGATATCATGGACCACCACGGCGGTGGCACCCTGCCCCACCGTCTCCATGGTGGTGGCGCCGATGCTCACCTTGTGGCCGCCGCCAATCCGCTCCTCCAGCGCTCGCTCGATGTAGGGCGTGGCGAGGTTGGCGGTGACCATCCC
>JAYSCE010000327.1:0-5240 GCA_041915035.1 Xanthobacter sp. | reverse complement strand
GGTCGTCCTCGGCGGCCGCGAAGGTCGGCCCGGCGAACAGGCGCGCGAAGCCCTGGCCGTGAACGGTGGCCACCACATAGACCATGGTTTCGAGCGCCCGCGTGGCCGCCTCCGCATCCTCCGGCCAGAGCCGGCCGCGGCCGCGGGTGCGTCCCAGCCAGTAGGCGATGGAGACCATTTCCGTCAGCACGCTGCCGTCCGGACGCACCAGGGCCGGAATGGTGGATTTCGGGTTGATCGCCATGTAGGCCGGCGGGAAGGTTCACGATGTGCGCCTCGAACACCTCCTCCAGCTCCTCCAGAATGATGTGGATGCCCGTGGAGCACGAGCCGGGGGTCATGTAGAGCTTCATTGCGGGCATGGGGCGTCCTACGGGCGGCGGCTTCTCGGCACGCTTCATGCAAATCTCGGGACATTTTCGCGCCGGCCGTGGGAATGCTGCCGCGGGCGGACATGGGGTGTTTCATTTGCGACAGGGGCCTGCGCCTCCCGGAGGGGCGGGCGGGGAAGTGATGTCTGCCGAAAATGCTGCCGAGCAACAGGACGCCGGGGCCGAGATCGAGGTCTTCGCCATCTGCGGAACGCACGAGCTGCCGCCCGGCGAGGCGAAGGCCTTCGATCTCTCCCGGCTCACCCCGGAAGGGGAGGCGCGTCCGTTCCGCATCGTGGTGGTGCGCACCGGTGCGCGCGAGGTGGTGGGCTATGTGAATGCCTGTCCGCACAAGGGCGCCTGGCTCAACATCGGCGGCGGCCAGTTCTTCAATCCCGAGCGCACGCATCTGCGCTGCGGCCGCCACGGGGCGCTGTTCGACATCGAGAGCGGCGCCTGCACGCAAGGCGACTGCGAGGGCGCGCACCTCGAGCCGGTGGCGGTGGCCATCGTGGGCGCCGATGTGTGCCTGTGCGGGGTTCCACTGGTGGAAGCCGACGTGCCGGGTTTTCCCTATGACGATTTCGACGAAACCATGGAAATCATGATTTCCCCCGACTGATCGGCAGACATGATGGAGACGGCGCAGGTGTCGGGAGACGCAAGATGAGTGCAGAGGCCGCCAGCGCGGAGCCGCCCGACATGCCGGGCGAGTGCCGTTTCTATATCACCTATACCGGCGTGAAGATGCCGTTCCGGCTGGTGGAGCCCATCCCCGAAGCGCAGCTCACCCACCGCAACACCTTCATCCGGGCCTGGTTCGATGCGGCCGGCCAGCTCACCGGCTTCGACAAGATGGTCTATGGCGAGGTCGAGCTGGCGCATCGCTACAGCTATCACGGCAACGGCGCACTGAAGCGCGCCGAGGTGCGGATGGTGGATGAAGACACGGTGGTGGTCGCCTTCGACGAGGCGGGATCGCCGATGCGGCCGGAATAGCCCGGCGCCGACAGGAGGGCAGGACGGATGACGGTGGCTCAGCTGGTCGAGGCGCTCGGCAGGATGCCGCCGGACGCCGTGGTGCTAATGGAGGCCGATGGCGGCCTTTCGCTGGTCTCGGCCCTCGACTTTGTCGCGGCGCAAGGCGCCGGCGCGCCGGCCGAGGTCATCCTCCTGCCCAACATGGACGAATAGGGCCGAGCCCGAGGGAACAGATCATGTCGGACGTCGCCGAGACCACAACCATGTATGAGCGCCTGGGCGGCGCCGTCGTCATCGACCGGCTGGTGGAAGCCTTCTATGCGCGCATGGACACATTGCCCGAGGCGGAGGGCATCCGCGCCATGCATGCCGACGATCTCGGCCACACCAAGCAGACCCTGAAGCGCTACCTCAGCGAGTGGACCGGCGGCCCCAAGCTCTATTCGCCCGAGAAGGGGCATCCCCGGCTGCGCCAGCGGCACATGGGATTTTCCATCGGCAATGCGGAGCGCGACGCGTGGCTGCTGTGCATGCGCGGCGCGCTGGAAGAGACGGTGGCGGATGCCGCCGCTCGTGCCGCCATCTACGACGCCATGGCGAAGCTCGCCGAATGGATGCGCAACACCGCCGGCAACCCGCATGACACCGTGGGCCACGCCGCGCGGCCTTGAATCGTCCGGCTAAAGCGGCACGCCGAAAAAATCCTCGTCGGACCCTCCCCAGGCCTGATGCAAAGCAAGGGCATTCTTCCACTTCGCCACCTCCTCCTCGGACGCGGCGCGGTGGGTGATCTTGCCCTCCGGCTTCTCGGCGAGGAGAAAGTCCTTCGCGTTGCGCAGGAAGCGGTTGAGCGCCTTGGTGTCGTTGGGACGGACGACGCAGCGGGGCGCCTCGTCGATGAGAATCGTCGTCGGGAGCATCGCCAATTCTCCTGTGCTGTGTGGGGAGAGAGCGGGCACGGATGCCCGCGCTCTTGACGATACGCATTCACGCGAAGCGGAGTCACTTCACATGAACCGCTCTAGAAGCCGTCCTCCTTGGAGCCCCACGGGTGGGAGCCCGGCACGAAGCCGGCCTTGATGCCGGCCTTCGCGATGTCTTCCATGGTCTTGTAGAACGTGCCCTCATGCACCAGCGTGCCGGTCTTGGTGGTGACCGCCACGTATTTCGCGACACGGTCGGTCTCGCACAGATATCCGCCGCCGGGGTCATCGACGCTGCGGGCGTTGCCATCCCAGTCGATGAAGAAACCTTCGCTCGTCGACATGCTCACTCCAACGGACGTGCTTCGGGAAAGGACTCCCGGAAGCGGGGCTCCAAACAGTCTTGGCGGGGCGATCGCCTGTCCCCGCGCGTTGTGTGCAGCAAGGTTCTTGCCAAGAGCTGCCGGCGGCCGCACGGGGGCGCGGTGTCGCGCATCGCACATCTGCGAGCCGTCGGCGTATGCTTCATGACATTTCGGCGCGCTGAGATGAAGGTGCCGACTTATGATAGGACCATTGGCGGTAATTATTGAATTTACTAGTCTTTGATCTAAGATGTCGGTGTTGTTTATCTGTCTGCTCCGGAGAAACATTTCATGGCTGAATTGACTCGCCGTATGGCGTCCCTCAGCGACGTCCAGGGCCTTTGGGGGCTGCTGCGGCAGGCCGCCGCCGCCGTCCCCTTCAACGCGGAAGACGAGGCGGACCAGGAGACGCTCCTGTCCGAGCTTGTCGCCTGCTGCACGTCCGGCCTGTCGCCGGTGGTGGTGGATCATGAGAAGGGCATCGTGGGCGCGCTGCTGGCGCGGCGCGACACCTTCGAGTGGGGCTTCCGCAACAGCGAGGCCATCCATGTCACCTATGCCGCCGTCGCGCCGGCCGCCAAGGGTGACGAGGTGCTGCCGGCGCTCCTCGGCGAATTGCAGGGCCGCAAGGTGCCGCTGCTCGCCAGCGTCAAGAGCGGCGAGCAACTGGGCTTCGCGGCCGCGCTGGGCACCCTCGGCTTCACCCACGAGGTGAAGGCGCTCAACGGCTGGGGCGATCTCTATCAGTGGACCCCGCCGCCCTCCGTCCACAATTGAACATTGTGCCGTGGGCGCGTCCGCGCGCTCACGGACTCTCGGGCCGGCGCCTCAGCGCTGCTCTTCCTCGTCCGGCCGTGCCTGAATCTCGGCGAGGGCGGAATCGATAACGGCGCGGCAGGCGAGAAGGCGGTCGTATTCCGCCTTGCTGAGGGTCACGGTCGGGCCCTTGTCGTCGGCCTCGGCGCCAAAGGCCGGCCGGGCGGCGAGCGCGGCCTCGAAGATGGTCTTCTCAAGCTGGTAGATGCGCTCGCTCGCCCGCTCCAGATAGGGCAGGGGATTGGCGCGGACGTTCTGCTCGTGCAGCGCGTCGAGGTTCAGGAGGTCGCGGAAGCGCTTTTCCGTGCGTCGCCTGCCCGCCCCGAAATCATGCTCGATCACGCTCATGGTCGATCACGCTCAAGTCCGACACTTCGTCCGCAAGATGAAACGTCCGGGCCGGCGGCGCGTCAAGGGCGACGCGCGCCGGCACACGGATTTAGAAGCCGCCGATGGACTTCGGGCCTCAGTCCAGGGGCGGGCCCATGTCGTCGCCACCGGACTTCTTCTTGCCCTTCTTCTCGGTCTTCGCGAGGGCATAGGCGCCGGCATTCTTCAGCTGCACCGGACCCTGCCCGACCACGTACTGGGAGATCCAGAACAGGGTGCGTTCCATGGCCTGATCGGCCGCGGCGGGGTCATAGGCGGAGCTTGCCTTGAAGGTGAACCCGCGGCTGGCGCCGGGATAGGAGAAGGCCGACACGTCCGGCCTCCGCGCGCGGAACTGGACCCTGTCCGCTTCCGGGATGGCCGGATCAGCTTCCGCGAAATGGATCAGCGTGGGGATGCGGCGCTTCTCCGACATTCCGTCGAGGATGTCCTCCTGCGCATGATAGCCGATGGCGCAGGCGAGGCCCTTCACCTTGTTGGCGGCCGTGTAGGCGAGAAAGCCGCCCCAGGCATAGCCGACGAGCGCCACCTTGCCGGCATCCTTCACGGCATCGACGGTGGCCTGGATGGCCTCCAGCGACCAGTCGGTGCCGACCTCTTCGGTGAGGGCCTTGCCCTCGTCCGTCGCTGCGGCGTCGAGTTCGATGTCGGATTTCACCTTGTCGAACAGGGACGGCGCGATGGCCACATAGCCGGCGGCGGCGAAGCCGTCGGCGATCTGCCGGATGTCCGACGTGACGCCGTAGACGTCCTGCAGAACCACCACCGCGCCCTTGGGCGCGCCTTCCGGATCAGCCCGATAGGCGGAGAATTTCACGTTGCTTGCTGTGACTTCGACCATGGCATCCTCGATTTCCGAGCGGCTGAAAAGGGGGCAGGGCCGCTCGCTCTGCCAGTCTGAAACAGCTTTGACATGCAAATTGAGCGCCAGAATGCGAAAAGTACATACGGCGCAGCGCGTTTTGTGCGTTCGCGTCAAGTAAATAATGCATTGCAACAAAAAATACTTCGAAAACGCCAATCATTCGCGTCATTAAACGCGCATACGAAAAAGGCCGGCCCTCGGGAGGCCGGCCGTTCGATCGTCAGAAGGAAATGCGGATCACGCCGAGACGAAGCGTTCCCGCGCGACTTCGGCGATGGGCGGAACGTCGTCATGGGTGAGTGGCGCGAGCAGGGCCGGGGAAATCCGTTCGGCGACGACGAAACGCACCCGCATGTCGGGATCACCACGCAGCGCGACAAGGCGGTCGGGATCGAGATGCTCGGCCACCACCACGCGCACCAGCGGATCGGGGTCATCGGCCATGCGGGCGAGGGGCACCTGCGGCAGCCGCGCAGCAACGATGCGCCGCACGTCCACCTCGGGGTCGTGCATCAGATAGACCAGCGCA
>JAYSCE010000326.1:0-5244 GCA_041915035.1 Xanthobacter sp. | reverse complement strand
ATCACGACCTCGGGCTTTGCCTCCCACGGCATCTCGATCGTCAGCATCGGCGGCGGCGGCGGCAACGGCGGCATCGGCACGACGCAGCTCGAGACGCTGGTTCCGGGTGACCCAGTGACCTCGGCGCTGCCGATCCCCTTCAACGATTCCTACCAGGTCAACCTTGCCTTAGGCGGCAACGGGGGCAACGGCGGCACCGGCGGAAACATCATCGCCTCCAATGACGCGAAGATCCAGACGACGGGCATCGATTCCGCCGGCATCTTCGCCTTGTCGGTGGGCGGCGGCGGCGGCGTGGCGGCGGCGGGCAAGGCCGTGTCGAGCGCCGACTACAGCGAGCAGCTGACCCTCGGCGGCAATGGCGGCACGGGCGGCAACGGCGGCAACATCAAGGTCACCAACAGCACCACCGCCACCATCCAGACCTCGGCGGATGGCGCCCACGGCATCGTCGCCACCTCTGTGGGCGGCGGCGGCGGCAACGCCGGAACATCGACGGCCGACCTCGACAACGGCGCCGTCGAAGCCGGCATCGACGGCCTGTCCACCGCAACGCTCACCGCAATGCTCAACGCCCTGAAGGAAGACAAGGACAAGGACACCTGGATTCCGACGGTCAATCTCCAGCTCTCGCTCGGCGGCAGCGGCGGCGCGGGGGGCAATGGCGGGCAGGTGACCGTGTCCAACGCCGGCACCATCATCACCGGTGCTGCGGGCGGCAGCGGCGGCGACGTCGCATTCGGCATCCTCGCTCAGTCCATCGGCGGCGGCGGGGGCTCGGGCGGCGCGGCATCCTCCTACGGATCGCAATTGCTCAACGCCACGTTCACCATGGGCGGCAGCGGCGGCGCGGCCGGCTCGGGCGGGACCGTCACCGTCACCAATTCCGGCACCATCACCACCAATGGCGACAGCGCGTTCGGCATCATCGCCCAGTCCATTGGCGGCGGCGGCGGTGTCAGCGGGCTCGGCTCCGATCTTTCCCCCACGCTGATCGGCCCGGCCATCAAGCTCGGCGGCGAGACCGCCAGCGGCGCCAATTCCGGCGGCGGCGCTGTGAACGTGACCGCCGGCCAGATCACCACCCACGGCAATGAAGCCCATGGCGTGGTCGCCCAGTCCATTGGCGGCGGTGGCGGCCTGTTCTATGCCAACCAGGCTGACTACAGCAGCGCCGGGCAGGCGGCCTACCAGCAGGAGCTGGGCCAGCAGGTGGTCGATATCCTGGGGCAGGCCACCGTCGACGAGATCGCCGCCAATTTCGCCCAGGCGGTCGCCAATTCCAGCGGCACGCTCACCCTCACCATCGGCGGCACCCAACAGGGCGGAAGCGCCACCAACAATGCCGGTGGCGGGGGCGGGGTGGTCACCGTCACCCTGACCTCACAGGTCGCGACCACGGGAAATAATGCCTTCGGCGTGCTGGCCCAGTCCATCGGCGGCGGTGGCGGCTTCGCCACGGACGGCTCCGGCCTCGATGTAAATACGCTGACGGTGAAGGGCAGCCTCGGCAATTCCTCTTCGGGCAATCTGGTGGAGACCGGCGGCGGCGTCACGATCAACTTCGAAGCGGGCAGCAGCATCGCCACCACCGGCAACGGGGCAACCGCGGTCGTTGCCCAGTCCATCGGCGGCGGTGGCGGCTACACCGGCGCGCTCGATGCCACCTCCGGCATGACCTACGCCAATTTCCTCACCCCCTCGAATGGCGGCGTCGAGGTCAATGCGAACATGGCCGGCGGCGACGTGAGCATCGTCTCCTTCGGCGTGTCGTCCATCACCACCACAGGAACCAACGCCCACGGCATCGTCGCCCAGAGCCTCAGCGGGGGCGGCGGCCTCGTGGGGGATTCCGGCGGCCTGATCATCCCCACCGGATCGACCACGCAATCCCGCGTCACCGGCGTCAACGGCCCCATCTCCCCCGGCGACATCTCCATCGACTATCTCGGCACGATCAATACGAGCGGCGCCAATTCCATCGCGATCTTCGCGCAGAGCGGCATCCAATCCACCTCGGGCCTGATCGACACCAACCAGGCGGCGTCCACCTCCGGCACCATCTCCGTCAACATCCAGGACAATTCCAGCATCACCGGGGGCAGTGGGAGCGGCGCCGCCATCGTGCTGGACGGCCTCGCCGCCAACTCCGTGACCGTGGGCGCCGGCGCGACGGTGAGCGCGGCCTCGGGCCTCGCCATCTCCTCGCCGTGGGGCACCAACACCGTCACCAACAACGGCACCATCATCGGCGACGTCATCCTGTCGAACGGAACCGGGCCGGGCGCGACCTTCCTCAACCAGAATGGCGCAACCTACGTTACCAACGTGAATGGCACCGTCGACCTCGGCTCGTCGGGCACCTTCAACAACCAGGGCACCGTCGTCGTCGCCGGCGCGGGGACCTTCGGCAGCACGACGCTCACCGGTACGCTGTTTCAGGCCAGCGGCACCATCAGCGTCGACGTGGGCGGGGCGAGCACCAGCGACGTGTTCAACGTCGGCGCCGTGTCAAAGGCCTCGGGCAATGTCGGCGTGAGCGTGGTCGGCTCGCTCGATCCCCACGGCCAGTACACCGTGATGACGGTGTGCGGAAACAATCCGTCCAATTGCAACGGCTCGCTGGAGATCCCCGCCATCCTTTCGCAGATGGCGGTGACCAGCAATTCCAACAGCGGCATCAGCGTCACCTGGGACACGAGCCACTCCACCGACACCGCGCTCATCATCAAGCCGGACGTGAAGTTCGCGCCCGCGGGCGTGCAACTCAACGCCAACCAGAAGGCCTATGCCCAGCACCTGCAGGCGAGCTGGGACGCCGGTGGGTCAGACGGGCTCAACCCGGTTTACGCCGACCTCATCAACCTGCCGGGCCTCGGCGCCTACCAGCGCGCGCTGGGCACCGCCATGCCCGCAATCCTCGCGGCCGGCCCCGCCGCCGCGGTGGGCACCTCGCGCTCGGCCCTCGGCTCGGTGCTGAGCTGCCCGGAATTCCAGGGCTCCGGCACGCTGGTGCAGCAGGGGGACTGCATGTGGGCCCGCGTCGATGCGGGCTACACCTCCTTCACGCCGGGCGACTACACCGGTTTCAACGTGACCCAGACCGCCTATCGGCTAGGCGCGCAGAAGGAGGTGGCGAGCGGCTGGTTCGTCGGCCTCGCTGCCTCCTACGGTCTCGATTATTTCACCAATGAGTTTGGCTATTCCTCCACCCAGGGCCAGGAGGTGGGCGTCTCCGCCTCGCTCAAGCGCGAGATGGGGCCGTGGCTGTTCTCCGCTGCCGCCCATCTCGGCTACGGCTGGTATGACGCGAGCCGCCAGTCCGTCATCGGCACCGCGACCTATCTCTCGGACTCCACCTACGAGAGCTACACCGCCGCCGGACGCCTGCGGGCCGAATACAGCATGCCGTTCCAGAACTGGTACCTGAAGCCCTATGGCCAGATGGACCTGATCTATACGTCCGTTCCGGGCTTCAGCGAGGGTGGGCACCTCAGCCCCTACGATCTCGCGGTGGCCCAGAACGACAATTTCACCATCGCCCTCGGGCCGCATCTGGAGGTCGGGGCGCGCTACGACCTGCCGGACGGCTCGGTGCTGCGGCCATACGGCACCATCGGCGCCACCTGGTACTCCAACAACACTTGGGACGTGACCGCCGCTCTGCTGAACGCCCCCCTGGGCACCGGCAATTTCAGCACGGTCGTCGCCCTGCCGGACTGGCTCGCCGACGTGACCCTGGGCCTCCAGTGGTCCTCCAAGGACAACTTCGACCTGCGCGTCAGCTACGAAGGCGTCGCCGGCAACGACTTCATCTCCCACGCCGGGTCGCTGCGCTTCTCGGTGCGGTTCTGAGGGGCAACCCATCGCCGGAAGCGGGCGATCAAAGCAGGAGGTGTGATGGCGCACGGCGTCCGAAGACGATGCCGAGCGCGGTCAGCATCATGCCTCCGGCCAGAAGGAAGGTCAGCCGCATCCCGGCGGCGATGTCCAAGGCCGTTGCCCCGGTGAACCGTCCGGTTCCGGCACCGAAGGCGAAGACGGCGCCCATGAGCGATGCACCCGCGATCAGCCCGATATTGCGCGACAGGTTCAGCGCGCCAGACGCCATGCCGCGCTGATCCTGCGCCACATGGGCCAGCGTGGCTGTATTGTTGGCGGCCTGAAAGAGCTGGTAGCCCGGAGTCAGAACGGTGATGGCGAGCAGATAGCCGACGACGCCGATCGTGTCCGGCAAGAATGCGAGCAGAAGCGCGCCGGCCGTTAGCAGCATCAACCCGATGGCGAGCACGCGGCCACTTCCCCAGCCATCGACGAGCCGGCCGCCCGGAATCCCGCTGAAGATCGAAATCACCGGTCCGACCGCCATCACGAGGCCCACATCCATCGCCTCCAGACCGAGACCAAGGCTGAGATAGAACGGGCCGACCACCAGCGTCGCCATCATGACCGCCGCCACCAGTACGTTGAGCGCGAGATTGGCCGCGAGGTGCGAAGATATCCTTGGCCACGCGCGCGACGATGGCGCCTTTGCCCGCGGCTGTTCGCCGGGCAGCGTGGCGAAGGCGAGGATAAGGGCTAGCACCGCCAGCGGAACTTGGATCCAGAAGATGCCACGCCATCCCGTCATGGGAATGAGCAAGCCCCCGAGCGAAGGGCCGAGCGCCGTCCCGAGCGCCGATACCGTGCCGAGCAGGCCCATGGCCCGCCCGACCCGCGCCTCGCCGGCCGTCTGACGCATCATCGCCATGGCGAGCGTCATGAGAAAGGCCGCGCCGATGCCCTGCAAGGCCCGCGCGCCGACCAGGAGCCACAGGTTCGGCGCAGCCGCGCACAGCAGCGAGGCTGCCGAGAAGATCGACAGACCGACGATGAGCATCGGCTTCAGCCCGTAGGCGTCACCGAGCCGGCCCGCGACGAGTACGGAAACCGTCAGACCGGCAAGATAGGCGACGACGACCATCTGGACCTGAGCGAACGGTGCCGAGAATGCGGTGCCGAGCGCGGGTAGGGCGATGTTGGCGATACTGGTGCCAAGCGAGGCCAGCAGCATGGCCATCGCCAATGTCATCGCAACTGGGGACCTCATCTTGGGGGCTGCGCCTGGTTCCGGCTGTTTCATGCTGTTGCCCTCTTGCCTGAATTTCGAGTGGAGGGCAGGCTGCCACTTCAAGTCGACTTGAGGTCAAGCATGAAGTTTCTCGATATCGGCGAGGTCGCGGCGCAAAGCGGATTTAAGCCTTC
>JAYSCE010000325.1:715-5267 GCA_041915035.1 Xanthobacter sp. | reverse complement strand
TCCAGGGCCTGCTGGAAGATCATCATGGGCATGAACAGCAGCCGCGAGCCGCCGATGAGCGACTGGGTGACGAAGGCCGTCACGCAGGCGGTGTAGGTGAGGATGGTGCCGGCGATGATGCCCGGGAGGGAGAGCGGCAGCGTGACCTTGAAGAAGGTGCGCCACGCCCCCGCCCCCAGCGCCTGCGAGGCGCTTTCCAGATTGGGATCGATGCGCTGGAGCGTGGTGATGAGCGGCAGCACCATGAGCGGCATCTGCACCTGCGCCAGCACGATCACGACGCCGGTCTCGCTGAACAGCAGCTTCAGCGGCTGCGCCGAAAGCCCGAGCGCCAGGATCGCCTCATTGACGATGCCGTGGCGGCCGAGGATGACGATCCACGCGAAGGTCCGCACCACCACGCTGGTGACGATGGGCAGCACCACGAGGAAGATCAGCACGGCCTGCCAGCGGGCCGCGACCCGCGTCGAGAGCCAGGCCAGGGGATAGCCGAACAAAAGGCAGAGCAGGGTCGCCTTCGCGCCCACCAGCAGCGTATCGCGCAGCACGGCGAGGTTGAGGCCGTCGGTGAGGAAGGCGGCATACTGGCTGAGGCCCAGCGCGCCGGTCATCTGCCGCTCGGTCTCGAAGCTGATGGCGACGAGCAGGCCGAGCGGCGCGATGAAGAACAGCGCGAAGAAGGCCGCAAGCGGCAGCGCGAGCGCCCAGTCCTTGGGTTGGGGGTCGAGGGCGCCCGCCATGTTCACACCCGGATGTCGCGGTTGAACTGCTGGGTCCAGGCGGCTCGGTTCTGGTTCACCTTCGCCCAGTCGAAGAACACCATCTTGTCGAGGTCGGCGGGGCTTGATGCGATCTGCTGGGCGACGAGGCCCGCATAGGGCACCTTGCTGGAGGTGGGGATCACGTTCCAGGGCGACTTCTGCATCTCGCCCTGCACCTCGGGCGAGATCTGGCTGTCCACATAGGCATAGGCCAGCTCCGGCTTCAGCGCGCCGGCGACGATGTGCATGGTGGTCTTCCAGGCCGGCGTGCCGGTGCTGACGCGCACGAACTCGATGGGCACGCCCTTGGCCTTCAGCTCCTCGGCGAAATTGAAGTTCTGCACGCCGATGTCGATCTCGCCCTGCTGGAATAGCGCGCCGTGGGCGCCGAAGTTGGCGGAGACGGCGGCGAGGTTCGGCAGCAGTGTCTTCAGCTTCTTGAAGCCCGGCTCCATGTTGGCCTCGGTGCCGCCGGCGAGACGGTTGATGTCGAGCAGGAAGGCGAGGCCGAGGGTGGAGGCGAGGGAGGTGATGCCGACCCGGCCCTTGTATTCGGGCTTCCAGAGATCCTCCCAGGAGGTGGGCGGGGTCTTCACCGTCTTTGGGTTATAGGCAATGCCGATGGCCTGCATGGTGATGGCCGGGCCATAGGCGCCCTGGAACTTCGGGTTCAGCGCCGCGAAGTTGGGGGATTTCGCCGGATCGTATTTTGCGATGAGGCCGGCATCGATGGCTTCCAGCGCCGGGCCTTCGTCCAGCATGGCCACGTCGAACGGCGGCTGGTTGCCCTTGGCGGCGGTGAGCTTGGCGATCTGCTCGGTCGCCAGCATGGGCGACTGCACCACGCTCGCCCCGGTGCGCTTGACGAAGTAGGGTGCGAGGATCTGCTTCTGCACATTGGCCCAGGTGCCGCCGAAGGTGGCGGCCACCAGCTCGTCCGCGGCGAAGGCGCCGCGCGGGGTGAGGGCGAGGCCAGCGGCCGCCGTCGCGGAGGCGAGGAACCCTCGCCGGGACATTTCGAACGTCATGCTCAATTCCCCTTCTTGTGGGTGTCGCCCGAATGGTCCGGGAACAGGCCGGTGATGCGGTTGGGTTTGAGGTGGAGGAAGACGGGGCCAGCCAGCGGGGCGTCTGCCGCACGCTCCTGCACCACCTTCACCGACGAGCCGTCGATGAGGGCCACCTCGTAGATGAGGGCGGGGCCGATGGGCATGACGGCGGTGATCTCGGCGCCGAGCGCCCCCGCGCCGCCGGCGGCGCTCACGCGCATGCCCTCGGGCCGCACCGCGACGAGAACGGCCGCGCCCACGGGCAGCGCCGTCTCGAGTCCAGTCTCGATGACCATGCCATCGGCGAGCCGCACCGCCGCGCCGCTCGGCGAGGTGCCGGCCACCGTGGCCTTGAGAAGGTTGGCGGTGCCGACGAAGGTGTTGACGAACAGGGAGGCCGGCCGGTCGTAGATGTCGGCGGGCGGGGCGAACTGCTCGAGGTTGCCGCGCGATAGCACGGCGATCCGGTCGGACATGCTGAGCGCCTCCTCCTGGTCGTGCGTCACCATGACCGTGGTAATGCCCGACTGGCGCTGGAGGCGCTTGATCTCGATCTGCATGTCGAGGCGCAGATTCTTGTCGAGGGCGCTGAACGGCTCGTCCAGCAGCAGAATTTTCGGCCGGATCGCGAGGCAGCGGGCGAGGGCCACGCGCTGCTGCTGGCCGCCGGAGAGTTCGCGCGGGAGGCGGTCGCGGAAGGCGGCCATCTGCACCACATCCAGCATCTCGGAGACCACCGCATCCGTCTCCGCCTTCGGCCGGCCGGCGGCGATGGGGCCGTAGGCGATGTTCTGCGCCACGCTCATGTGCGGGAACAGGGCATAGTTCTGGAACACGATGCCGATGCGCCGCCGGTTGGTGGGCAGGTGGGAGATGGAGGCGCCATCCACCAGCACATCGCCGGAGGTCTGGCGCAGGAAGCCGGCGATGATCTTGAGCAGGGTGGTCTTGCCGCAGCCCGAGGGGCCGAGCAGCGAGACGAGTTCGCCGGGGCGGATATCGAGATCGATGGCATTGGCGGCCACCACCTGCCCGAACGCGTGGGAAATGCCCCTCAGCGTCAGCGCGTGCCCGGCGGACTGGCTCATGGTGAAAGCCTCAAGGGTGCATCGGATCGGGCGCCCCATCGCCCCCGCGCTGAAGATAGTCGCCCCGGCGCCCATTGCCGTCCATCGCAGATTTGATACTTTTCCATACGCAAAATGCGCATGGAGGCAGCGATGCCGGCATCCCTCGTTCCCGCGGCCCTGCGCTATGCCGAGCAGGTGGCGCGCTCCGGCTCCATCCAGCGTGCCGCGAAGGATCTCAACGTCGCCGCCTCGGCCATCAACCGGCAGGTGCTGCAACTGGAGGAGACGCTGGGCGTGCCCCTGTTCGAGCGGGTGGCGAAGGGCATGCGCCTCACCCCCGCCGGGGACGCCCTCGTCACCCTCGCGCGTCGCTGGATGGCGGACGAGCGGCGCACCGCCGCCGAGCTGCGCCAGCTTCAGGGGGTGGACCAGGGCCATGTGCGGGTGGTGGCCATGGACAGCCACGTCAACGGCATCCTGCCCGCGCTGATCGCCGACCTCGACGCCCGCCATCCGCGCATCTCGCTGGACGTGGAGGTGGCGAGCACGGACGCCGCCGTCGCCGCCCTCATGGCCGGGGACGCGGATATCGCCGCCATCTTCAACCTCTCCCCCCGCCGCGACATCCATGTGCTGTGGTCGGCGGAACTGCCGTTCGGCTGCGTCATCGCGCCGGACCATCCGCTGGCGCGGCGCGGTTCCATCAGCCTGCAGGAGGTGGTGGCCCATCCCATCGTGCTGCAAAGCCGCGCCCTGATGATCCGCCGCTATCTGGAAGCACGGCACGGCTGGCTGTTCACCCAGGAGCGCAAGACGCTTGAGACCAATTCGCTCCAGCTGGTGAAGATCCTCGCCCGCGAGGAAGGCTATGTGGCCTTCACTTCGGAGCTGGATGCGGCCCCGGAACTGATCGCCGGCACGCTGGTTTTCCGCCCGGTGCGCGACAAGGGCGCCGAGCCGCAAATGGTCTCCATCGCCATCGACGGGCGCAAGCCCCTGACGCGGGTCGGCCGCATCGTGGCGGAGGCGCTGGAGCGCCTCACCGGCCGGATGATCGATGACGTCCGCCGCGCCGGCGGCGCCCGCTTGCCCGACTGACGGACGGTGTGGCCGCTGCGGGCAGCGTCCCAAGCGTAGCCGTGACGGAATGAAGCAGGCGCTGCATTTGAAGCGGCATGGTATCATTTTGGGGTATGCCGAATGGAGCCCGTCCGGGTGCCCTGCGGGTCATCGGTGTCGAGCGGGGGTCATCGTGACACATGAGGACGCCGGAGCGGCCGGGATCGCGTCCCAGTCCCGCTGGATCCTTCCCAACGGGCACCATGAGCTGGATCTGCCGCCGGAGGCGCGTGCCCTGCCGCCTGACGTGGCCGACGTCCGGTATCCGCAATTCTTTCTCCGCCCCGGCCTTGAGGTCTACACCTTCGCCGCGAAGGTCAAGGCGCCGGTGGCGTTCACCTACGAGGTGCTGTCCGGCGAGCCCTACCTCTGGCTGGCGCTGAATTTTTCGGGGCGGAACGCGTATCTCCACCAGGCCGGGCTCGATGGGGTCGTCGTCCCCGACAGCAGCCATTGTGCCCTGCTGCGCGATCCGATGACGACGTTCGACTATGCGGCGGGCGAGCACCGGACCGCGGGAATGGCCCTGACGCCGGCCCGCTTGAGCGAGATG
>JAYSCE010000325.1:0-705 GCA_041915035.1 Xanthobacter sp. | reverse complement strand
CGTCATCGACGGGTTCCTCGCGGGCACCTTCGACCCCGCGGTGTTCTCGCTCCGGCCATCGGCGGCGTTGCGGGCCATTGCCGAGCAGATGGGCAGCCACCCCTACTCCGGCGCCATGGAGACGGTGTATCTGGAAGGCAAGGCGTTCGAGATGCTGGCCGAGATGCTTCGCCTGGTCTTCGACGACGGAGCCAGCCGGAACGGCGCCATGGCCCGGCGCCTTGCCCACGCGGCACGCGAGATCATGATGGCGGATGTGGCGCATCCTCCGCGGATCGAGGACGTGGCTCTCGCGGTCGGCCTCTCGCAGCGTCGCCTGAACGAGGTGTTCCGGGAGGTGTTCGAGGCCTCCCCGCTGCAATGCCTGGTGCGCTGGCGCCTCGATCTGGCGCGGCAGCTGCTGGCCTCCGGCGAGCTGAGCGTGAAGCAGGTGGCCCACCAGCTGGGCTATGCCCATGTGAGCAATTTCTCCCTCGCGTTCACCCGCCGCTTCGGTCATCCCCCCTCGGACGAGCGGGATAGGGAGCGGTCCGCCCGCCGCTGATCGTCATATCCCTTCGGCAATTCCGCATATGCCAATCGGGTGGAGGGCGTCCCTCTCATCCCATAGATTCCGGCCGCGCCGACATCGGCAGCCCTGCGTTGATTCAGGTCACGGATACTCCGGCATTTCTCGCGAATATTGCAGGCATTGGAGGGGCAAAT
>JAYSCE010000324.1:0-5284 GCA_041915035.1 Xanthobacter sp. | reverse complement strand
CTCGGCGAGCGCGGCGACCACCAGCTCGTTGGCCTCCTCGGTCCCCACCGTCATGCGCAAGGCGTTGGGCAGGCCGTAGCTCGCCACCTGCCGCAGCACGAGGCCGCGACGCGTGAGGAAGGCGTCCGCCTCCTTCGCCGTGCGGCCGTGCTCTTCCGGGAAGTGGATGAGCAGGAAGTTGGCGACGGACGGCGTCACCTGCAGCCCCAGCGCCTCGATCTTGCCGGTGAGCCACGGCAGCCACTGCGCATTGTGCGCCACGGCCTTTTCCACGTGCGCCGCATCGGCAATGGCCGCGGCGCCCGCCAGCAGGGCCGGGGTGTTCATGTTGAACGGCCCGCGGATGCGGTTCATGGCGTCGATCACATGGGCCGGACCCACCGCCCAGCCGATGCGCAGCGCGGCGAGGCCGTGGATCTTGGAGAAGGTGCGGGTCATGAGCACGTTCTCGGTGGAGAGCGCCAGCTCCAGCCCGGTCTCGTAGTCGTTGCGGCGGACGTATTCCGCATAGGCCGCGTCCAGCACGAGGAGCACGTTGGAGGGCAGGCCCGCGTGCAGGCGCTTCACCTCGTCGAACGGCAGATAGGTGCCGGTGGGGTTGTTCGGGTTGGCGAGGAAGACGAGGCGCGTCTTGGGCGTCACCAGCGCGAGGAGCGCGTCCACGTCGGCCGTGAGGTCGCGCTCCTTCGCCACCACCGGCACGCCGCCGGCGGCGAGCGTCGCGATCTTGTAGACGAGGAAGCCGTGCTCCGAATAGATCACCTCGTCCCCCGCCGCCACATAGGTGTGGGTCACGAGGTTCAGGATCTCGTCCGACCCGGCGCCGCAGATGATGCGGTCGGGGTCCAGCCCGTTGGCCTTGGCGATGGCCTGGCGCAGCGCGCTGGCGGAGCCGTCGGGATAGTCCTCCAGCCGGCGGCCGGCCTCGGCGAAGGCGGCGAGGGCCTTCTCGCTCGGGCCGAGGGGAGTCTCGTTGGAGGAGAGCTTGAACACCTTCTCCACCCCCGGCGCGTGGCTCTTGCCGGGCACATAGGCCTCGATGGCGAGCACGCCCGGCTTCGGCTCGGGCCGGCCGGTGGGGATGGGGTCGTTCAGCACGGCGGACATCTCAGGTTACTCCAGACGATCTTTCTTCACGGCCGGGCGGAGACGCGCTCCACCTTGTGGGTGGCGGCGTGGCTGCCCACCTCGGCGACGGCACGGATGCCCGCGCCCGCGTCAGTGAGGGGGCCCGTCACCTCGTCCACGGCATGGCCGGGGGGCAGGGACACCAGCAGAGCGGCGCCGTCGAGGGCTTCGTCCGGCGCCACCACCACCTTGGCGAAGGCGGGTATGGCACGGCCGGCGGCCGCGCTCCATCCCGTCACGCGCAGCGAATAGACGCGGACCTCGCGCACGGCGGCATCCGCGATGGGGTGGGAGACCACGAACACCGGCAGGCCGGCGGGGTGGTCGTCGCGCTCCACGAAGGGCAGGCGGGCGATGATCTTGGGCGCGCCTTCCGCCTCCAGCGCCGTCCACCACGGATCGGCGGCAGACGGAGAGGGGGCGGCGGCGAGCAGGCCGAGGTCGCCGCGCGAGCCGGCCACCGCGTCGATCACGCCGCGCGCGCCCATGTGGGGCAGGAACGGCACGGTGAAGCCGAAGTGGAAGCGCGCGCTGTCGCGCATGGGCGCCTCGCCGCCGGAGAGGTCGGCATGCACCGAATAGGGCGCCTGCACGTACGTGAACGTGGCGATGATGACGCGCCAGATGCTTTCCACCGTGTCGAGCGGCAGCAGGCCGTGGTGGCGCTCCACCAGCCGGCGCATCATGTCCGCCTCGCGGGCGGGGCGGAAGGCGGAGGCCCCCTCGGTGCCCTGCGTGTGCTTCACCTGCACGAGACGGTCGATGATCTCGCTGCGCTCCATGAGCAGCTGGTGCATCGACGCATCGATGCGGTCGATCTCGGAGCGAAGGTCTGCGAGGGAGAGGGGAGCGTCTGTCTTTGTCATGGCGTTCGCGCATCTGGAGCGCGACGCCCTGGCGGATGAAATCCGTCCGCCGGATGAAACGCCCCTCCAACTCGGGGACGGAGAGCGCGAGCCCGATCCGCCCGCATCGCAGGCCTCCGGCGCGCCCTCCAGCCGGCGAGGCTTACCGGGAACGGGCGCGGGAATCAAAACTTTGTTGCGCGCGGGGCTGGTATGAAGGTGCGCTAGCGCTTGAAATAGCCCTTCACCAGATGCTGCGCCACGAAGGCGTCGATGGCGGCGTGGATGGTGTCCCAGCGGGGCAAGGCGCTCGCCGGCACCTCCACGGCGGCCGACCAGACGGGCGTCTGGAACCAGAGCTGCGCGCGGGCGTCGGCGGTGTCCGGGGTCGCGGGCAGGCGGGCGAGCACGCCGCGATCCTCCGAGATGCGCACCAGATAGTCGCCGCCCGCCGCCGGAAACCGCTCCAGATCGTTGAGGAAGCCCTGCCTCTTGTCCTCCCGCCGCACGCTGGCGATGGTCTTGGTCATGCCGGCGAAGTCGGGATGGGGGCCGAGGTAGAAGGCCGTGACGCGGATGGTGGGGTCATCTCCGGCCGGTGCGCCCTCTGCGCGGGGCGGCGCGACGCCGGGGATGGCCGCACGGGCCGCCATGGCGGCGGCCATATCCGAGAGGGGGAAAGCGAAGGCGGTTTCCCGGCTGCGGATGACGCAGCCGAGCAGGCCCAGCTCCGGCGGCGCGAGGGCATAGCGCGCGGGGAAGGCGAAGAGGTCGTCGCCCGCCCGATAGAACAGCGTCTCGCCGAATTTCGCCACCGCCGCCTGCCGCGCTTCTTCCGCCTTGCCCGAGGGCTTTCCGGCAGGTTTTGCCGCAGGCTTCGCGGCGGGCGCGGGCTGGCAGAGCGCGGGAGGGACGTCGGGGACAGGAGCCATGCCCCCGACTATAGGCCCTTACGTCAGCCCGATGCGATAGGTCTGGGGAAAGGGCGTGCCCGCCATGTCCACCGGCGCCAGCGGTCGGGCAGCGGGGCGCAGCAGCACGCGCTTCACGATCTCGGGGATCATGGTGCCGCCCACATAGCGGCCGAGGCATTCGTGGTGCCCGTAGCCGAAATGCAGATAGGTGTGGAATGGCCGGTCCGGCTTGAAGGCGTCCGGCTCCGGCACGAAATCCGGGTCGAACATGGCAGAGAGGCTGAGCGGCAGCACCACCGTGCCCGCGCCCAGCACCTTCTCCCGCGCCGTGCCCTTGGCCAGCGTGTAGGTCGCCGCCGCCTCGCGGAACATGAAGGCGACGATGGGCGAGAAGCGCAGCGCCTCCCACACATAGCCGTCGAACACCGCGTCATCGCCCGCCTTGGCCGCCGCCCGCGCATCGCTGAGCACTTCCGGCCGGGCGAAGAGTTCGGCCAGCGCGTTGATGGCGGCTTCCGCCGTGGTCTCGATGGCGCCGATGAGCAGGCCGCCGATGTTGATGACCACCCGGTCCATGCCGAAATGGTCGGCCGCAGGCAGGTTCAGGCTGAGGATGCGGGTGAGGCTGTCGTCCGGCGCAGTGCCGGCCTTGATCTCGGCGATGCGCGCCGGGATGAGCTGGGCGAACAGCGCGCGCAGCTTCACCCGGCTGTCCTCCGCCGCCTGGTGGATGGCGTCGGCGTCCGGGCGGTCGTCGTAGGGCAAATTGTTGAACTGGTCCATCTGGTTGGCATAGGACCATTCCAGCAGGTCGGCGTCCGGCCCCTTGATGCCGAAGATGCGCTGCACGATGCGCAGGGGCACGAGCCGCGCCAGCTTCTGCACCGCCTCGATCTCGTTGCCGGCCGCGTTCAAGGCCTCGTCGGCCACCTCGGCCACGGTGGCGCGGATCTTCGGCAGGTCGTCCCAGGCGAGGATGGCGCGCATCACGGACTTGTCGCGGTAGTTCACCACCGTCTCGTCCATGGCGAGCATGAAGTCGCCCATCTTGGGCTTGTAGAGATCGACGGTGAACACCTTCGGCACGGACAGGATCTCGATCACGTCCGCCCGTTTCGCGACGAGCGTCACCTCGCTGGTCTCGTAGACCGGCGCATGGGCGCGCAGTTCCGCGAAGAAGGGGCGGGGCTCGCTGGCGATCCAGCTCCGCACCAGCGGCCAGCGCTCGGCGGGGCGGACGGCGGCGAGCTTGTCGAGATAAGGCTTGAAGGGGCGCACACGCGCCGCGGCCTCAGGGACGGACATCGGGGCCCTCCAGGACCTTGAGATATTCGATGATGGCGTACCGATCCTCGGGCGAGAGCTTCGCGCCCGCGGGGAAGGCGTGGCCGCGGTTGGAATTGCCGGGCAGGCTGGTGTCGAAGCGTGACACGCGGGCGCGCTCGGCCTCGGGGATCGAGTCATAGGAGGACACGAAACCGAGCTTCTCGGTGTCGAGCCGCTTCGAGCCCACGTAGAACACCGCCGGCCGCTCCTCCTCGGGGGAGAGCAGGTCGTAGATGGTGGGCACCGAGCCGTTATGCAGGAACGGCCCTGTCGCCCACACGCCGGCGAGCGGGCCGGCCTTGTAGCTCGGCGGCAGCAGCCAGCCGGATTGCGGGGTGTTGCTGCCGGGGGCGAAGCGCCAGCCATAGGCGGCCTTGCGCGCATCGCCGGTGATGCCGCGGGCGCGCAAATCGTTCTCGGTGATGGTGCTCACCGCCGCCAGCAGCAGGGAGCCGGCGAGAACTTGTCCGTCCGGCAGGCGCGGCGTGGTCGGCGGCAATTGGGTGAAGGGACCGGGCTTGGCGTAGCGGGTGATGAAGTTCATCGCCATCTTCGGGTCGGTCTTCACGGTGGCGACGTCCACCATGGAGACGGCGAGCCACTGCCGCCCGCCCTCGGTCTCGGCGGCGGGGGTGAGGCGATAGTCGGGGCCGCCGTGGCAGCCGGCGCAGTTGGCCTTGAACAGTTCGGCGCCGCGCTTCGCCTTGGCGGCGTCCACCTTGCCCAGCGCCTTCTCCGGCCACGGCGGCGGCTTCAGGCCCGAGACCCAGGCTTCGAGCGCGACCAGGTTTTCGGACAAGGCCGTCGAGCTGGCGGCGGCGAGGTTGCCGTTGGCGAAGTCCGCATGGCCGAACACGCCCAGCACCTCGCCGAGGTTGCGGCCCAGCGGATTGCCGGCGACGCCGTTCCACTGCACGTAGCGCTGCTGCGGCGTGGTCCACAGGAAGGGGTAGCTCACCGGCGCGTCGGGTATGCGGTAATTGGCGGGCTCGTTCAGCGCGGTGGCGGACACCGCATTCAGGATGTGGCCGAAGGCGTCCAGCCGCCCGCGGCCGTAGGGCACGGGGGTCC
>JAYSCE010000323.1:0-5288 GCA_041915035.1 Xanthobacter sp. | reverse complement strand
GGCAGATCGCCGAGAAGCTGGAGGCGGACATCCTCGCGGGCGCGCTCGCGCCGGGTGCGCGCCTTCCGGTGGAAGCCGAGCTGGCCGAGCGGTTCGGCGTCAACCGCCACACCCTGCGCCGCGCGCTCTCCCATCTCTCCGAGGCCGGGTTGATCGAGGCGACGGCGGGCCGGGGCACCTTCGTGAAGGAGCCGCCGCTGCGCTATCCCATCGGCCCGCGCACCCGCTTCTCCGAGATCGTGGCGGCGGGCGGGCGCGAGCCCTCCGGCCGGTTCCGCGGCTCCACGGTGGAGGCGGCGGATGCGGACGTGGCGCGCGAGCTGCAGCTTGCCGTCGGCACGCCGGTACTGCGCATCGAGACCACCCACGAGGCGGACGGCGTGCCCATCTCCTGCGGCTCCGCGTGGTTTCCCGCCGCCCGCTGCCGCGACCTCGACCTCATCTATGCCGCCACCGGCTCGCTGACGCGGGCGCTCGCCACGCTCGGCATCGAGGATTTCCGCCGGCGCGAGACCCGGATCACCGCCCGCCCCGCCAACCCGCGCGAGATGGACATTCTCTCCCTCGCTCCCGGCCGCGCGGTGATGGTGCTGGAGCGCCTGGACGTGGAGGCCAACGGCACGCCCCTGCAATGGGGCCGCTCCTCCTTCGCGGCGGACCGGGTGCAGCTCGTGTTCAAGCCGTAAGCGCTTGCGTCAGACCAAGCTTTCGCGCGAAAAACAGGTAGCCCCGAAGGAGATACCGTTCCATGGCCGTCGTCGCCGATGAAGCCGCCCTGCGCCGTCTCTATGGTTCTGCCGCGGGACGCAGCGTCGCCAAGCAGCTGGACCGGCTGGATCGCCATTGCCGGCACTTCATCTCCCTGAGCCCGTTCGTGCTCATCGCCACGGCCGATGCCACGGGCGCCGCCGATGTCTCGCCGCGCGGCGATGTGCCGGGCTTCGTCGCGGCGCGCGAGCGGGAGCTGATCATTCCCGACCGTCCCGGCAACAACCGGCTGGATTCCCTCACCAACATCCTCGCCACAGGGCAGGTGGGCCTGCTCTTCCTCATTCCCGGCGTGGACGAAACCCTGCGGGTGAATGGCAACGCCTTCATCCATGACGATGAGGAGCTGACGCGCCTGTTCACCGTCGGCGGCAAGGCGCCCCGTACCGTGCTGCGGGTGGAGGTGAAGGAGGCCTATCTGCACTGCGCCAAGGCCTTCATGCGCTCGCGCCTGTGGGACCTCGAGGCGCAGGTGGAGCGCACCCGGCTGCCCACCATGGGCGAGATGCTGCGCGACCAGATCGCCGGCAAGGACGGCGCCTCGGCGTTCGCAACTGACGCACCGGAAAGCCAGGCCGAGATGGTCGCGCGCTATCGGGAAATTCTCTACTGAGGCGCGTTCGCGCCTGACCCGATGCGGGACCCTCACCCGATGCGCGATTTGCCGATGATGGCGAAGCGCAGGCGGGAGGAGATGAAGTCGATCACCGCCACCATGATGAGCATCATCAGGATGAGGAACGACACCTTCTGCCATTCCAGCACGCGGATCTGCTCGGCGAGGTGCAGCCCGAGGCCGCCCGCGCCGACGATGCCGACGATGGTGGACTGGCGGGCGTTCGACTCGAAGTAATAGAGCAGCTGGCTCGCCAGCACCGGCAGCACCTGCGGCAGCATGCCGAAGCGCACCGCCTCCACGGGCGAGCCGCCGGTGGAGACGACGCCCTCCACGGGCTTCCGGTCCAGCGCCTCCACCGCTTCGGAGAACAGTTTGCCCAGTTCGGCAAAGCTCGCGGTGGCGATGGCGAGAACGCCGGCGAACGGGCCGAGGCCCACCACCGTCACATAGATCAGCGCCCAGATCAGCCGGTCGACGCCGCGCACGGTGTCGAGCACGCGGCGCACCGCGAAATGGGCGAAGATGTTGGGGATCACGTTCTTCGCGGCGAGAAAGCCGAAAGGGAAGGCGACGAGGGCGCCGCCCAGCGTGCCGAGGAAGGCGATGGCCAGCGTCTCGCCCAGCGCGTGCATGTAGAGCGGAAGCTGGGTGCCGGGGTCGGGCGGCATCATCAGCGTGAGGAAGTGCGCGAGCTGCGCGATGCCGGTGCCGAGCCGGTCGAAATTGAAGCCGAGCTGAAAGAAGCCGAAGGCCGCCACCGCCAGCGCCGCCGCGATCGCCCCGAGTGTGCGCATCCGCGCGCCGGGCGAGGGGGTGAGCGCGCCGGGGTGGTCGGCGGCGAGCCGCGCCCGCGCCTCGTGGGTGAGGGTGATGCGCGCCCGGCTCATCGCTGCCCCTCCCAGCCGAGCAAGCGGTGGCGCACCTGCTCGGTGACGAGATCGATGATCATCACGGTCGCGATGATTAGGAGGAGGATGGCGGAGACGTCCGAGTAGTAGAACTTGCGGATCGCCTCCACGAGGTCCTGCCCGATGCCGCCGGCGCCGACGAAGCCCATGATGGAGGCCTCGCGCACGTTGATCTCGAAGCGCAGCAGGCCGTAGGATGCAAAATTGGAGAGCACCTGCGGCACCACGGCGAAGCGCACGGTGGTCAGCCAGGAGGCGCCGGAGGCGGTGGCGCCCTCCACCGGCTTCATGTCGATGTTCTCCACCACCTCGGCATAGAGCTTGCCGAGCGCGCCCATGGTGTGGATGGCGAGCGCCAGCACGCCGGGCATGGGGCCGAGGCCGAAGGCGATCACGAACAGCAGCGCGAACACCAGTTCCGGCACCGTGCGGCAGAATTCCAGGAAGCGCCGCGCCGCGAGGCGGATCCACGGGCTCTTCACCAGATTGGCGCTGGCGAGGAAGCACAGGCAGAAGCCGCCGACGGCACCGATGAGCGTGCCAAGGTAGGCGATCAGGATCGTATCCAGCAGCAGCTTGAGCCAGTGGTCGAGGTTCCAGTACCACTCGGCAAGATCGGCGCCGAGGGTGTCCCAGTGGAGGACCGGGGTGATGCTCCAGAAATAGTTGGGCAGCCGGTCGGCATGGGCGAGGAACACCGCCGGCTTCACCTCGCCCATCCAGGCGGCGAGGACGATGCACACGGCGATCACGGCGAACACCATGAGCGTATGGCGCTGACGCGCCCGGACCGCCGCATCGTAATGCGCGATGAGAGGGGCGATCTGCTCGTCGGGCAGCCGGGTGATGGCGTGGGACAAGACCATGTTCTCCTTCGCGCCGCGGCCGACTGGAACGGAGCGGGAGCGCAGTGGAAGGAGAGCCGGGGCTCAGCGCAACACTGCGCCGGAGGCGGCTCAAACGATGCGGCCGGCGGGCCCTTGCAGGCTTCGCCGGACCTTATCCTGGCCCCGGATCGGCGCTCCGGCTGCGCCGTCGCTGGTCCGGGGAACAGGTTTCTCTCCGCCGTCATGCTCCGGCTTGACCGGAGCATCCATCTCTCCCCCGGCCAGCTTGCCCGCTCCTGCCATGGGTCCTCCGGTCAAGCCGGAGGACGACACAGAGAGGGGCATGCGAGCGAGGAGGGGCTGAACTGCCTCAGCTCTTCTTCTTGCGCAGCTCGTCCACGAACTTGTTCAGCTCGATGATGCCGACGTAGGATTCATTGTCGATGGGCTGCCAGAGCTGGCTCTTGCCTTCATAGATCTTGTCGAAGGCGGCCTTGTCGTTCTTCTCGATGGAGAAGAAGGCGTCGCGGATCTTGGCCTTCAGGTCGGAGGGCAGGTCCGAGAGGTAGGCGTAGGGCGAGTTCACGATCTGGTCGGACTTGAAGATGATGCGGAAGTCGCTGTACTTCGCCATCCCCTTGCGCTCCATTCGCCGGAGGTTCGACTCGTTCTCGTCGTTCCACCAGTTGAAGGCCGCGTCGCAGGTGCCCTGCTGCACGCCGATCACCGCGTTCTCGTGGGAGCCCGCATAGACAACCTTGCCGAAGAATTCGTCGGGCTTGAGGCCCATCTTGTTCAGGGCGAAGCGCGGCACGTTGTTGCCGGAGGTGGAGTTGGGATCGACGAGGCAGAGGTTCTTGCCCTTCAGGTCCTCGATGGACTTGTACGGGCTGTCGGCCTTCACATAGAGCACCGAGTGATAGCCCTTGGTGCCGTCGGCATTCACCTCGATGGCGAAGGCATCGATCTTGGCGCCGGTCATCAGCGCGCGGGCGAAGGAGGAGGGGCCGTAATAGGCCATGTGGATGTTGCCGGCGCGCTGGCCCTCGATCACCGCGGCATAGTCGTTGGCCACGCGCAGCGTCACCTTGGTGCCGAGCTGCTTGGTGAGGTAGTCCATGAGCGGCTGGTAGCGCTCGGTGACGCCGCTGCCGTTCTCGGCGGGGATCACGGCGAACACCAGCTCGGGATACTTGGCCTTCCAGTCCTGCGCGGCGGCGGCGCCGGCGGACATGACGAGCGCGGCGGCGGCCGCGATCAGGCTACGACGGTTCAGCATGTCTCGTGCTCCTGTCGGACGAAATCGAATTTGAACAAGCAGGGTCGGCCGGCCCGCGGTCACGGGTCGGCGCGGGAGGCGCGCGCTCAGGCGAGGGCGGCCGCTTCGGGGATGCCGTCTTCGGCGGCGACGGGACGCCGCGCGGGCGTGTCCATCACCTCGCCGGCCTCGAGGCCGTAAAGATCGTGCGCCACGTCCTCGGTGAGTGCCGCCGGCGCGCCGTCGAACACCACGCGGCCCTGCGCCATGCCCACGAGGCGGTCGCAATAGGTGCGGGCGAGATCGAGGGAGTGCAGGTTGCACAGCACGGTGATGCCGAAGTGCTTGTTGATGCGCAGGAGCGCATCCATCACGATCTTGGTGTTGCGCGGGTCGAGCGAGGCGATGGGCTCGTCGGCGAGGATCAGCGCCGGCTCCTGCGCCAGCGCGCGGGCGATGGCGACGCGCTGCTGCTGGCCACCGGACAGACTGTCGGCCCGCTGCGCGGCAAGGGAGGCGATATCGAACTGGTCGAGGGCGGAGAGGGCGATGGCCCGGTCATCCGCGCTCCAGCTCTTGGTGAGGGCGCGCCAGGCGGGCACGGTGGCGAGGCGGCCCATGAGCACGTTGGTCAGCACATCCAGGCGGCCGACGAGATTGAACTGCTGGAAGATCATCGCCGCCTCGGCGCGCCACTGGCGCAGCGCGCGGCCCTTGAGGGCGGTCACGTCCCGCCCTTCGAACGAGATGCGGCCGGCAGAGGGGTCCTGCAGGCGGTTCACCATGCGCAGCAGGGTGGACTTGCCGGCACCGGAGCGGCCGATGACGCCCACGAAGGCGCCCTGGCCAATTTCAAGGTTCACGTTGGACACGGCCTCCTTGTCGCCGAAGCGTCGGGTGAGGCCCTC
>JAYSCE010000322.1:0-5333 GCA_041915035.1 Xanthobacter sp. | reverse complement strand
CGAACATCTTCGACCTGGAGGGCAACGCCCGCCGCAAGCGCCTTGAGGTGCGCCAGCCCATCCTCACCAACGAGGACCTGGAGAAGATCCGCTCCATCGGCTTCATGGAGGAGCGGTTCGACACCCGCACGCTGGACATCACCTACCCGTCCGACAAGGGCGCGGCGGGCATGGAGGATGCCGTCGAGCGGCTGTGCGAGCGCGCCGAGGCGGCCGTCCATGGCGGCTACAACATCATCATCCTGTCCGACCGCCTCGTCGGGCCGGACCGCATCCCGATCCCGGCGCTGCTCGCCACGGCGGCGGTGCACCACCACCTCATCCGCAAGGGCCTGCGCACCTCGGTCGGTCTCGTGATCGAGACCGGCGAGGCGCGGGAAGTGCATCACTTCGCCTGTCTCGCCGGCTACGGCGCCGAGGCCATCAACCCCTATCTCGCCTTCGAGACCCTGCTCTCCATGAAGGACGAGATTCCGGAGGAGGTGGACGACAAGGAGATCGTGAAGCGCTTCATCAAGTCCATCGACAAGGGGCTGCTGAAGGTGATGTCCAAGATGGGCATTTCCACCTACCAGTCCTATTGCGGCGCGCAGATCTTCGACGCGGTGGGCCTCTCCTCCGAGCTGGTTCACAAGTATTTCTTCGGCACCGCCACCACCATCGAGGGCGTCGGCCTGCCGGAGATCGCGGAAGAGACCGTCCGCCGGCACAAGCTCGCCTTCTCGGATGCGCCCATCTTCCGCTCGGCGCTCGATGTGGGCGGCGAATATGCCTACCGCATCCGCGGCGAGGACCATGCCTGGTCGCCGGACTCGGTGGCGACCCTCCAGCACGCCGTGCGCGGCAACGCGCAGGACAAGTACCGGGCGTTCGCCGCCATGATCAACGAGGAGGACAAGCGCCTCCTCACCGTCCGCTCGCTGTTCCGCATCAAGGGTGCGGAGGAGATCGGGCAGGCGGGCGTGGACATCTCCGAGGTGGAGCCCGCCTCCGAGATCGTGAAGCGCTTCGTCACCGGTGCCATGTCGTTCGGCTCCATCTCGCGCGAGGCGCACACCACGCTTGCCATCGCCATGAACCGGATCGGCGGCAAGTCGAACACCGGCGAGGGCGGCGAGGAGCCCGAGCGCTTCAAGCCCCTGCCCAACGGCGACAGCATGCGCTCCGCCATCAAGCAGGTGGCCTCCGGCCGCTTCGGCGTGACGGCGGAATATCTCGTCAATTCCGACGTGATGCAGATCAAGGTCGCGCAGGGCGCCAAGCCCGGCGAGGGCGGCCAGCTGCCCGGCCACAAGGTGGACGCGGTGATCGCCAAGGTGCGCCACTCCACCCCGGGCGTGGGCCTCATCTCCCCGCCCCCGCACCATGACATCTATTCCATCGAGGACCTCGCCCAGCTCATCTACGACCTCAAGAACGTGAACCCCGACGCGGATGTGTCGGTGAAGCTCGTTTCCGAGGTCGGCGTGGGCACGGTGGCGGCGGGCGTCGCCAAGGCGCGCGCCGACCACATCACCATCTCCGGCTTCGAGGGCGGCACGGGCGCGAGCCCGCTCACCTCCATCAAGCACGCCGGCTCGCCGTGGGAGATGGGCCTCGCCGAAACCCAGCAGACGCTGGTGGCCAACCGCCTGCGCTCGCGCGTCGCGCTGCAGGTGGATGGCGGCCTGCGCACCGGCCGGGACGTGGTGATCGGCGCCCTGCTCGGTGCCGACGAGTTCGCCTTCTCCACCGCCCCGCTGATTGCGGCGGGCTGCATCATGATGCGCAAGTGCCACCTGAACACCTGCCCGGTGGGCGTGGCGACGCAGGACCCCGTGCTGCGCAAGCGCTTCAAGGGCACGCCCGAGCACGTCATCAACTACTTCTTCTTCATCGCGGAAGAGGTGCGCGAGATCATGGCCTCGCTCGGCTTCCGCAAGCTGGAGGAGATGGTGGGCCGCGCCGACGTGCTGGACCAGAAGGCCGCCATCGACCACTGGAAGGCCAAGGGCCTCGACTTCTCGCGCATCTTCGCGGTGCCGCAGGTGCCCGCCGACGTGGGCATCCGCCACACCGAGCGCCAGCACCACCCGATCGAGAAGGTGCTCGACCGCACCCTCATCGCGAAGGCGGCCCCGGCGCTGGAGCGCGGCGAGCGGGTGGAGATCGAGACGCCCATCCGCTCGGTGGACCGCTCCGCCGGCGCCATGCTCTCGGGCGCGGTGGCCAAGGCCTATGGCGGCGCCGGCCTGCCCGACGACACCATCCACGTCACCCTCTCGGGCACGGCGGGCCAGGCTTTCGGCGCCTTCCTCGCGGCGGGCGTCACCTTCGACCTCATCGGCGAGGCCAACGACTACGTGGGCAAGGGCCTGTCGGGCGGGCGCATCATCGTGCGGCCGCCGGCCAACTCGGCCATCGTGGCGGAGAATTCCATCATCGTCGGCAACACGGTGATGTATGGCGCCACCGAGGGTGAATGCTACTTCCGCGGCGTCGCCGGCGAACGCTTCGCCGTGCGCAATTCGGGGGCAATCGCCGTCGTCGAAGGCACCGGCGACCATGGCTGCGAATACATGACCGGTGGCATCGTGGTGGTCATCGGCCCCACGGGACGCAACTTCGCGGCCGGCATGTCCGGCGGCGTTGCCTACGTGCTCGACGAGGACAAGAGCTTCGCCAAGCGCTGCAACCTCTCCATGGTGGATCTGGAGCCGGTCGAAGAGGAGGAGGATCTCCTGGAGCGCCTCCACCACCACGGCGGCGACCTGGAGTTCAAGGGCCGCATCGACGTGCAGGGCGACATGTCCCGCCACGACGAGGAGCGCCTGCACCAGCTCATCGCCAAGCACCTGCACTATACGGGCTCGGCGCGGGCGCAGCAGATCCTCGACAACTGGGCGGACTACCGCTCCAAGTTCGTCAAGGTGATGCCGGTGGAATACCGTCGCGCCCTGCGCGAGATGGAGAAGCGCCGCGGCCTCGCGGCCGCCGAATGAGGCAGGAGCGTCCCCTCTTCGGAGGGGACGCCGGCCGGCCCGGAGCGGCCGGCGAGCGGGCCGGTCGCCCGTGCGGGAACGCGCGCGAAAACCGAGTCCTCAAGCTGGAACAATTCTTGTAATGGAACTGGTGGTGCGGCACGCGGAGACATCCGGCGCGCGCGGCGGTTCCCTCAAGGTTCGCCAACGAGGTTTTTATGGGCAAGGTCACGGGGTTCCTGGAGATTGATCGGCGCGAGCAGAAGTATCAGCCCGCATCCGACCGCATCCGCCATTTCCGCGAGTTCACGCTGCCGCTGCCCGACGCCGAGGTGGAGAACCAGGCGTCGCGCTGCATGGATTGCGGCATCCCCTTCTGCCACGGTCCCACCGGCTGCCCGGTCCACAACCAGATCCCGGACTGGAACGACCTCGTCTATCGCAACGAGTGGGAAGAGGCCGCGCGCAATCTCCACTCCACCAACAATTTCCCCGAGTTCACCGGCCGCATCTGCCCCGCCCCGTGCGAGGAAGCCTGCACGCTGAACCTCGAGGACGTGCCCGTCACCATCAAGACGGTGGAGCAGGCCATCGCCGACAAGGCGTGGAAGAAGGGCTGGATCAAGCCCGAGCCCGCCGAGGTCAAGACCGGCAAGTCCGTCGCCATCGTCGGCTCCGGCCCCGCGGGCCTTGCCGCCGCCCAGCAGCTCGCCCGAGCCGGCCACGACGTGCATGTCTATGAGCGCGAGCCCAAGGCCGGCGGCCTGCTGCGCTACGGCATCCCCGACTTCAAGATGGAGAAGCACCACATCGACCGCCGGGTGAAGCAGATGGAGGCGGAAGGCGTGACCTTCCACTACAACGAGAACATCGGTGTGGTCCGCCCCCTGCAGGAGCTTCTCGACACCCACGATGCGGTGCTGCTCGCCGGTGGCTCCGAAGCCCCGCGCGATCCCGGCCTGCCCGGACAGGAGATGGAGGGCGTGCATTTCGCCATGCCCTATCTCGTGCAGTCCAACCGCCGCGAGAGCGACGAGCCGGTGAACGAGATCCCGATCCTCGCCGGCGGCAAGCATGTGGTGGTGGTGGGCGGCGGCGACACCGCCTCCGACTGCGTGGGCACCGCCTTCCGCCAGGGCGCGCTCTCGGTCACCCAGCTCGACATCCGCGCCGTCCCTCCCATGAAGGAGGACAAGCTGGCGGTGTGGCCCTTCTGGCCCACCAAGTTCCGCACCTCCTCCTCCCAGGCCGAGGGCGCCGAGCGCGAGTTCGCCTGCGCGACGCTGGGCATCGAGGGCCGCAACGGCCGCGTCACCGGCGTGAAGTGCGCCCGCGTGGATGCCAAGCGCCAGCCCATCCCCGGCACCGAGTTCGTGCTGCGCGCCGATCTCGTCTTCCTCGCCATCGGCTTCGCACACCCGCTGTTCGCCGGGCTCATCGAGCAGTCCGGCGTGGCGCTGGACAAGCGCGGCAACGTGAAGGCGGACGAGGAGGCCTATGCCACCTCCGTGCCCAAGCTCTACGCCGCCGGCGACATGCGCCGCGGCCAGTCGCTGGTGGTCTGGGCCATCCGCGAAGGCCGCCAGGCCGCCCACGCCATCGACAAGGACCTGATGGGCGCCACCACCCTGCCGCGCTGAGGCGGGTGGGGCGCAGATCGCGATCGCCCGATCCTGCAAGCAAAAGCCCCCGGCCGATGGCCGGGGGCTTTTTTGTGCGCCGTTGAAATGGCCCGCAGTGCGCGACGGCTCGCGAAGTGAGCCGCCGGCGTCTCGCGCCCTCAAATATTCGTCTTGTCCGCGCCCTTCAGCTCCAGGATCTCGCGCGCCTCGTCGGGGCTGGCCACTTCGAGGCCGAGGCCCTCGATGATCTTGGCGGCGAGCTTCACCTGGTCGGCGTTGGAGGTGGCGAGCTTGCCGCGCCCGGCCCAGAGCGAATCTTCCAGTCCCACGCGGATGTTGCCGCCCATGGAGGCAGCCATGGCGGCGATGGGGAGCTGGTTGCGTCCGGCGCCGAGCACGGACCAGCGATACTGATCGCCGAACAGCCGGTCGCAGGTGCGCTTCATGTGCATCACGTCCTCGGGGTGCGGGCCGATGCCGCCGAGGAGCCCGAACACCGACTGCACGAACAGCGGCGGCTTCACCAGCCCGCGCTCCAGGAAGTGCGCGAGATTGTAGAGATGGCCGATATCGTAGCACTCGAACTCGAAGCGCGTGCCGTTGTCGTAGCAGGTGGTCAGGATATATTCGATATCCTTGAAGGTGTTGCGGAAGACGAGATCGCGCGTGTTCTCAAGATGCGTCTTCTCCCACGGGTGCTTGAACTCCTTGTACTTGTCGAGCAGGTGAAACAGCCCGAAATTCATGGAGC
>JAYSCE010000321.1:0-5341 GCA_041915035.1 Xanthobacter sp. | reverse complement strand
CCCATGTGGTGAAATCGACTGAAGAGCACCTTGCACCGCGGGCCGTTCCACATATGCGGGTTGATGGCGTCAGGCCCTCGGTCGGCACCTAAGGATCAGCGCAAGAAAAGCGGGAGTGGATTGTCGCTCGAAGATCGGCAGGTGCGGCCGTCTCCCTGCATAAGCAGGCTCTGGAGGCTTTGTTCAGCTCCACGTCTGATGAGTACAGGTCCTGCTCGTCTGTCTGGTGAAAATCGATAATGGAGCCAGCACTTTCATGAGAAACGTTCAGGGCTCGTGAAATACGATTCCGATGGTCGAGGAAGGGGCAGCGCTCACGCGCCGCCCGACCCGAACCGATAGACCGGGATGCCGAGCTTGCGGGCCTTGTCGGCGAGATTGTCCTGGATGCCTGTGCCGGGGAAGATGATGACCCCGATGGGCATCACCGCGAGCATCTGGTCGTTGCGCTTGAAGGGGGCGGCCTTGGCGTTCCGCGTCCAATCCGGCTTGAACGCGATCTGGGGCACCTTGCGCGCATCGGCCCAGCAGGCGGCGATCCTCTCTGCGCCCTTGGGCGAACCGCCATGCAGCAGCACCATGTCGGGGTGCTTGGCATGGACCTGGTCGAGCTTCGCCCAGATGAGCTTGTGATCGGCCGTGTCGCCGCCGGAGAAGGCGACCTTGGGTCCTGAGGGCATCATCACCTCGGTCTCAGCCCGCCTGCGGGCGGCAAGGAAATCGCGGCTGTCGATGAGGGCGGCAGTCAGATTGCGATGGTTCACCATGGATCCGGTGCGTGGGCGCCAGACTGAGCCGGTGTGGCGCTCGAAGGCGTCGGCGGCTTCGTCGCGCATCAGCTCGAAGGCGTCGCGGCGCTCCACGAGGCTCTGCCCCTCGGCGATGAGGCGTTCCAGTTCCACCGAGCGCACCTCGCTGCCATCCTGCTCCTGCTGGCTGCGGCGCTGGCCCTGCTCGTTATCGTCGAGGGCGGCCGAGATACGGCCGGCGGCACGGTGGAAGAGATGGACCGTCGACCACAGGAGATCGGGAAGGTCGGGCTCCAGGCGGCTGTCCTGTAGCGTCGCGATCAGCGCATCGAAGATGTCTGCGATGGCGCCGGTGATGCGGTCGGGCTCTGGAAGCGGCCGGGGATCGGGCTCGTCCCCGAAGGAGCGGTAGCCGTAGAGCTGAAGGTCCTGCAGCAGGTGATCGGTTGGAGACGAGGCGTGGGGTTCGTCGTGCTCTGCGCTCATGGGATGCTCCGTCGGTTGGACCGCAGCCTTGCGGCCTTCATGGCGACGAAGCCGGCGGGCGGGACGGACCCGCACCCCGCGGGCAGCGTGGGGCCGGAGCGCAGCGGAGGATGGCGAAGGTCGGGGATTTTGCCTCGCGATGGAAAGGCGCGTGTCGGGTCCCCGCGACGCCTGCGTCGTGGGGAAACACCGCCGCCGGAAAATCGTCGGCCGCAGCCATTGCCGGTCCGGGACGACTGCTGGCCGATCGCCCTCTGGAAGGCCTGGCTGCGGCCTCTTTGCCGACGGTGGGTATCAGAGCGGGACGTCAGAGCATTCCCGCTCCCTGCCGCTCCAGGTCACGGACTCAGCGCCATGAGGCGGCTGACGTCATCAGGAGCAAGGTGGCATCGGATTCCCGCTCGCAACGCGTCGACGCCAAAGGCGCGCAGATCCTCATTGAAGTCGCCAAGCGCCGGCGAGAGCACGATGGCCTCGACCCCGGTGTAGTTCGCTCGTGCAATGAGGCTGTCTCGTGCCCTGTCGCCGGCAGGATCGTTGTCGCGGACGATGTAGAGCCGCCGCAGGTCAGGTGGGAAGGCGATGACGGCAAGGTTTGCGGCCGAGAGCGCCGCCACCATCGGGAAGCTGGGCAGCGCTGTGCGCACGGAGAGAATGGTCTCGATGCCCTCGCCGGCCGCCATCACATCGTTGGGCCTGCCGAAGCAGACGGCGTGCTCTAGCACGTGGCCCATGGCGCGCCGGGGCGTTGCGATGCCTGCCTTGCCCGATCCGTCGGGAGCGAGCCAAGTGCGATGCACGCCCGTGATGCGACCGTTGAAATCGGTGACGGCTGCGACCATGGCCGGCAAGGGCTGGATGGGGGTGTGCGCATCCGGGCGATAGAAGCAGCGGGGGTGAAAGCGCAGGCTTCCGGTTTCGTGCAAAGCCGTGATGCCGCGGTTCCGCAGATACGTCTCCACGATTGTGCCCGGAATCGGCTTGGCGGCTGCAAAGAGCCGTTGTGCCGAGATGGCCGGATTGGCGGACATGGGCGCTGCTCTCCGGTCCACCTCTTCTGGCTCTCGCCGCGATTGCGGCAGACGGAGGAAGGTCTCAGCTTCGGCGACGATATCGGCGAAGATGGACAAGCCCTGGCTCTTGCGGATCACGTCGAGAAGGTCGCCGTGCTCTCCTGTGGCCGCATCGGTCCATTTTCCGGCTGGGCCCTTTGCGCTGTCCCTCAGCCGCACGAACATGGAGCGGCCGGGCGTGTTGCGAACATCGCCCACCTGCCAGTAGTGCCCCTGCCGCTGGCCGGCGGAGAGGTAGTGGCGACAGACCGCCTCCGCCTGTTGGCCGAGCCTGTGGGCCAGATCATGGGCAGCATCCGACATGGGGACGCTCCAACAGAAAGGCCCGCCGCCCGGGGCCACGCGACAGGGGGAGCGCGAGGCGACGGGCGGCGGGCCAGGTTGCCCGGGAGGATTATTCGGCAGCGATCGAGGAGGAGACCGCTTCGGGCTCCTCAGTGTCGGCGAGGTCCTCGCTGTCGCCCATGGCCGTTTTGCCGTCCTTCTCCGCCGTCTCTTCACTGGCGGTGTCGGAGGGCTGGGTCCGCAGGGCCTCCGGGAGCCAGCCGCTGTCGGCGAGAAGGGATTCGGCCTCCCGCGCCATGTCGCCCTTCTTGAGGTGGGCAATCCGCTCCGCCGCACGTTCCCCCTTGGCCTCGGTCACTGCCTGCAGAATGCGGGCCTTGGTCACCCGGCCGAGGAAGGTGTCGACGGTGGGCTTCCATCCGGCCGCCGCTATGTCGAGCCCTACCGCCTGCGCCAGCCGGTCGGCATGGGCGAAGGCGCGCGGACGGCGGTTCCAGGCCTCGTGCACGGCATTGACCGAGAGGCCCACCACATGGGCGAACAGGGCGGCTCGGCTGTCGCGGTCCCACCCGCTCAGGGTGTCCCAGAGCGCGACCGGCTCTTTCGGAAGCGCCTTGGCCCAGCTCTCATGCCGGATACGGATGGCCTCTGCCGAGGCGCTGTCGTTGAGGCCAGGCGCCTGGGCGTTGAAGGACACGCTCTTGAGATCGAGTTCAAGGCAGCTGTCGGAGCCATAGACGTAAAAGGCCTTCAGTGTCAGGGCGTGGACCGCGGCGAGGAAGGCCACATCGGGCTGCTCGCCCAGCGCATGGCGCAGGCCGAGGGTGCGATGGGTGGTCAGCTCCGTGAGCAGACGGTCGGAGATGGGGGTGAGGCCGTCCTCCTCCTCGGGCTCAGCGGAAGGATCGGACGTTACTGCCTCCTGTCGAGGTGCCGAGGTCGCGTCGGTGGAGACTTCGGCCTTGGCGGAAGTGGCATGCTCCTCTTCGACCGGCACCTCGTCCTCCGGGCGGACATAGCCCCGCTCCACCCGGAGCTTCCCGTCCTGGGCGATGCTGACGAAGGCGCCGGCGCGGCCGACCTCCGCCGGATCGAACGCGAGGGGGCGCGTCTCAAAGGCCTCCAGCACCGCCTCGAGCTCACCGAGCCGCGCATCAACCTCCTCGGGAAGTTCGTCGGCATCGGCATGCTCTTCGGAGAGGCGATCGTATTCCGCCTGGGCGGTCACCCGCGCGGCCTCCTCCTCTTCGGTCCGCGGCGTGGGCTCGCCACGCAGCTGGCGCAAGCCGTAGGTGTGGCCATAGGCGAAGTCCGGCGCCACTTCGATCCATTTCCAGCCTTCGCTCCGGATCGCGTCGGCCTCGGCGGCAAGCTTCTCGGACACCATCCGGTCGACGAGGGTGACATCCTGCAGCCAGCCGCCGTCGTCGCCCTGGAACAGGTCGCGCAGCACTGTGCCGCCCGCTGCCTCATAGGCTTCGATGCCGATGAACCGGGCCCGCTTGTCGGATGCCCGGACCGCGCCTTCCGTCAGCATGCGCCGGATGGCGTAGGGCTGCTTGTCGTAGGCCTGGGCGAGACGCTCCAGCACCTGCTCCTGCCGCTCATGGTCCCCGGACACGGTGAAGGCCATGAGCTGATCGAGGGTGAGGCCGTCCTCGGCATAGGTGTCGAGCAGCTTCGGCGATACGGAGGCAAGCTTCAGCCGCTGCTTCACCACCGCGACTGAGACGAAGAAAGCCGCCGCGATCTCCTCCTCGGACTGGCCCTTCTCCCGCAAGGCAAGGAAGGCGCGGAACTGGTCGAGCGGGTGCAGCGGTGCCCGCTGGACGTTCTCGGCGAGCGAATCCTCCTCGGCGATACCGCCCTCCCGAACGATACAGGGCACGGGCGCGGTCCGGGCGAGGCGCTTGCGCTTCACCAGCAGTTCCAGCGCCCGGTAACGCCGTCCGCCGGCCGGAATCTCATAGATGCCGGTCTCGACGCCATCTACATCGACGACGGCGCGGACATTGAGGCCCTGGAGCAGGCCGCGCCGGGCGATATCCTCGGCGAGTTCCTCGATGGACACGCCCGCCTTCGCCCGGCGGACGTTGGACTGGCTGAGCACCAGCTTGTTGAAGGGAATGTCGCGGGACGACGAAAGGGTGATCTTCTGAACAGCCGTGGCCATGGGATGCTTCTCCGCGACGGGCGGCCGGAGAACCTCTCTCTCAACCTCCAACCCGTCACGAAGCACGGCGCCGCCCTCTTCCTCTGAGGGCAGCGCCGCAGAACCGACGATCCGGAAAGCTGGAACCGCACGAAGCCGGAGACACGACAATCCGCATCTCCGGCTTTGCGGATATCAGGCGGCCCGGTCGAGGAGCTTCTTTGCCCGTGCCTCCAGATCGAGGCGGGCGTCCTGGTGCGGCTTGTCCCGCGCCACCGCTGTGATGCCCTGCACGAAGTCGAAAATGCTCTCGGGCTTGCGGCCTTCCTCGGCGAGCACCGTGTCGATCACCTTCTGCGTCTCCGCCTTGGAAAACCCCTTGCGGCGCAGGAACTCGGAGCGGTCCTCGTCGCTACGCGCCACGATGCGCTCGCGGGCCGCCCTGATGCCGTTGACGAAGGGCATGGGCGAGGAATTGGCGAAGCGCTCCAAAGCCGGCGCCGCCTGATGGGCGAAACGGGAGGCGGCGTATTTGGAGTGGCGGATGGTGATCTCCTCGAAATCCTCCACGCCCCACAGGTTGCGGTTCTGGCAGA
>JAYSCE010000320.1:0-5341 GCA_041915035.1 Xanthobacter sp. | reverse complement strand
CCCCTTCCGCGAGCGCGCGCTGGAGCGCTTCCAGGCGCCGCAGAACCCGGTGGAGATGGCGACACTGACCTCCACGCCCATCTCCTCACGCATCTTCCAGGTACGCGTCGGCGGCGACGTGGCCCTCCTCAAGGGCATGATGAAGCATCTCGTGGCGGCGGATGACGCCGCTCGCGCGCAAGAACTGGCGCCGGTGCTCGACTGGGACTTCATCCGCGGCCACACCGCCGGAATTGACGCCCTCGTCGCCGATCTTGCGGCGACCGCCTGGGAGGACATCGAGCGCAAGAGCGGCATCGCCCGCGCCGACATTGAGACGGCCGCCGAGGCCTACATGAAAGCGGAGCGCGCAATCCTCGTCTACGGCATGGGCATCACCCAGCATCGCCACGGCACCAAGAACGTGCAGCAGATCGCCAATCTCGCGCTGCTCAAGGGCAACGTGGGACGCGAGGGCGCCGGCATCTGTCCGGTGCGCGGCCATTCCAACGTGCAGGGCGACCGCACAGTGGGCATCACCGAGGTGCCCAGCGATGCTCTGCTCGATGCCATCGAGGCGCGCTTCGGCTTCACCCCGCCGCGGGCGTTCGGCCACAACGTGGTCACCGCGCTGGAGGCCATGCTGCGGGGCGAGACCAAGGTGTTCATCGGCCTCGGCGGCAATTTCGCCGCCGCCATCCCGGACTGGCAGCTGACCCAGGCGGCCATGCGGAAGCTGGACCTCACCGTCCACATCGCCACCAAGCTCAACCGCAGCCACCTCGTCCACGGGCGCGACGCGCTGATCCTGCCCTGCCTCGGGCGGACCGAGATCGACATGCAGGCGAGCGGGCCGCAGTCGGTCACGGTGGAGGATTCCATGTCCATGGTCCACGCCTCCAAGGGCCACAACCCGCCGGCCTCAGAGCATCTGAGAAGCGAGCCGGCGATCATCGCCGGCATGGCCCGGGCGACGCTCGGCAGCCGGTCCAGGGTGAACTGGGAGGCGCTGACGGCGGATTACGCGCGGATCCGCGAGGACATCGAGGCGGTGTTCCCGATCTTCCAGGGCTACAACGCGCGCATCCAGGCACCGGGCGGCTTCCACCTCACCTCCACCGCCCGCGAGCGGATCTGGGCGACGGCCTCGGGCAAGGCGAACTTCATCGTCTGCGAGGGCCTGTGCGAGGACCCCGGCGTCAGCGGCCACCCGCTCTGGCTCACCACCATCCGCAGCCACGACCAGTACAACACTACGCTCTACTCGCTTTCCGACCGCTATCGCGGCGTCCATGGCGCGCGCGACGTGATCTTCCTTGGCGAGACGGAGATGGAGAAGCGCGGGCTGAAGCCCGACGACCGCGTGGACATCGTGACCCTCTCCACCGACGGCATCGAGCGCGCGGTGCGCGGCTTCCGCGTGGTGCTCCATCCGTTCCCGGAGGCGAGCTGTGCCGCCTACTACCCGGAAACGAACCCCCTCGTGCCGCTCTACGCGCACGATCCGCAGAGCTTCACCCCGGCCTCGAAGGGCGTCCCCGTGCGCCTCGTCAAGTCCGCCCCCGCCACCGGAGCGAAATGACCATGGACGCCCTCGCGCTCTCGCGCCTTCAATTCGCCTTCACCGTCGGCTTCCACATCCTGTGGCCGACGCTCACCATCGGCACCGCCTGGTTCGTCACCCTCCTCAGCTTCCTGTGGTGGCGGACGGGCAGGACGGTCTATCGCGACCTGATGCGCTTCTGGATGCGCTTGTTCGCCCTCGTGTTCGGCATGGGGGTGGTGACCGGCATCGTGCTGAGCTACCAGATCGGCACCAACTGGGCCGGCTTCTCGCGCTCCGTCGCCAACGTGCTCGGCCCGCTCCTCGCGTATGAGACCATGACCGCCTTCTTCCTGGAGTCGGGCTTCATCGGCATCATGCTGTTCGGCGAGTCCCGCGTATCGAAGGGGACGCACTTCTTCGCCTGCCTCATGGTGGCCGGCGGCGCGCTCATCAGCACCACCTGGATCATCGCCGCCAACAGCTGGATGCAGACGCCGGCCGGCGCCGTCGCGGATGCCGGGGGCATCTTCCATGTGGTGGACTGGTGGCAGGTGATCGTCACCGCCTCCTTCCCGTATCGCCTCGCCCACATGGTGTGCGCGAGCTTCCTCACCTGCGCCTTCATGATCGCCGGCGTCTCCGCCTTCCATCTGTGGCGCGGCCAGCATGTCGCCGCCTCGCGCACCGCCTTCTCCATGGCGCTGTGGCTGGCCCTGGTGCTGGCGCCGCTCCAGATCTTCATCGGCGACCTGCATGGCCGTAACACGCTGGTGGAGCAGCCGACAAAGCTCGCCGCCATGGAGGGCCTGTGGGACACCACCCGTGGCCCGGCCATGACCGTCATCGCCTGGCCCGACATGGCGGCGCAGAAGAACCTCTACGCGCTCGAAATCCCCCACCTCGCCAGCCTCTATCTCACCCACAGCTGGGACGGCGAGGTTCAGGGCCTGAAGGCGGTGCCGCCCGCCGACCAGCCCAACGTGCCGATCGTGTTCTTCGCCTTCCGCATCATGGCCGGCATCGGCATGCTGCTGCTGGTGACAGCGGTGACGGGGCTGGTGCTGCGGGTGCGCGGCCGGCTCTATGACACCCGCTGGTTTCAATACCTCGCCATGGCCACCACCCCCCTCGGCCTCGTCGCCGTGCTCGCCGGATGGACGGTGACGGAGGCGGGCCGTCAGCCCTGGATCATCTACGGCGTGCTGCGCACCGCCGATGCCGTCGCCCCGGTCGCCGCCGGGGCGGTGACCACCAGCCTCCTCATCTTCTTCGCCGTCTACAATCTGCTGCTCCTCGCCTTCCTCTGGTTCGCCGGACGGGTAGCGTTCAAGGGCCCGACCGACACGTCGCCCGAGGTGGCCGAGCGCCCCGGCATGGAACGTACCAGCGTCGGCCTCTTCACCAACTCCCCCACCCTTCCGTCGCCCGTCCCCGGCGTCGGACAAGCGAAGGCCTGACCATGACCGAGCTGATGCAGGCGGACCATGTGCCGCTCCTCTTCGCCGCCGCCGCCCTCTTCTGCGTCACCGTCTACGTGCTCGCGGACGGGCTCGACCTCGGCGTCGGCATCCTCTTCCTCGCCGCCCCGCGCGATCAGGACCGCGACGTGATGATGGCCTCCATCGAACCCGTCTGGGACGGCAACGAGACGTGGCTGGTGATGGGCGGCACGCTACTCTTCGCCGCCTTTCCCGCCGGCTACTACATCCTGCTGCCGGCCTTCTATCTGCCCATCATGTTCATGCTGTTCGCCCTGATCTTTCGGGGCGTCGCCTTCGGCTTCCGCCTGCAGGCGACGCGGTTCCGGCCGGTGTGGGATGCCGCCTTCTTCGCCGGTTCCGTCCTCGCCACCTTCTGCCAGGGGCTCATCCTCGGCGGGCTCATCGACGGGGTGCCGGTGGAGGACGGCATGTTCGCAGGCGGCGCCTTCAGCTTCCTCAGCGTGCTCGGCGTCTTGTGCGGCATCGGCCTCGTGGGCGGCTATGCGCTCATCGGCGCCGGCTGGCTGATCTGGAAGGCGGAGGGGCCGACGCAGGTGTTCGGCCGGGAGATCGCCCGCGCGGCGCTCATCCTCACCGCCGCGATGATGCTGCTGGTGAGCCTGTGGAGCGCCTGGAGCGTGCCCGAGGTCACGGCACGCTGGTTCGCCGTGCCGAACCTGTTCTGGCTCGCGCCCGTGCCGCTCCTCACGGTGGCGGTCATCGCGTGGATCTGGTGGGCGATCTGGAACGGCCGCGAAGCGCAGACCTTCGCGCTCGCCCTTGTGCTGTACGCCCTCGGCCTGTTCGGCCTCGTGGTGAGCCTGTGGCCCTATGTGGTGCCGCGTCAGGTCACCGTCTGGGACGGCCTGTCCGACCCCCGGTCGCTCGCCTTCCTCGGGGTGGGCGTCATGGTCATCATCCCGGTGGTGCTGGCTTATCAGGCCCACGCCTACTGGATCTTCCGGGGCAAGGTGCAGCACGAGGCTGACGGCGCGCACGGCGGCTACGGCTGATCCGCAGTGTTCGCCTGGCCTGGCCGGCCGAAACAGAGACGCCCCGCGCGATTCACACCATCGCGCGGGGCGTCTTTCTTTTGGGGGAGATCGAGATGGAGGGCCCGGCGAAAATCGCCGAGTCCTTCGCCATACGTAGCTAGCGGAAATCGCCGGTGGCGACGGGGTCGGAGGCCGGGAAGCTCTCCTCCAGCGCCTCGTCCAGCAGCGCCGCGTCGGCGGTGGGATAGTCGATGTAGCCCTCCGGCCCCTGGGGTGTACCAGGTCTCCATCTGGTCCGGCGCCAGCGGGATGCCGTGCTGGATTCGGGACGGCAGATCGGGATTGGCGAGGAAGCCGCGGCCGAAGGCGATGGCATCCGCCTCCCCTTTCTCCAACGCCGCCGTGGCGCGGGCGCCGTCGAAATCCGAATTCAGCACCAGCGGCCCGTCGAACACGGCGCGGATCTCGGGATGCACCGGCGGATGGTCGGGCTTGCCCCGGGTGCCGTCCGGCGGCGGCTCGCGCAGTTCGAGGAAGGCGATGCCGATCTCGGACAGGAGCTTCGCCGCGTGCCGGAACAGCGGCACCGGATCGGGATCGTTGACGCCCTGGCTCTCGCCGTTGGGCGAGAGGCGCACGCCGGTGCGGTCGGCGCCGATCTCGCCGGCCACCGCCTCCGTCACCTCGCGCAGCAGCCGCGCGCGGTTCTCGATGGAGCCGCCATAGGCATCCGTGCGGTGATTGGCCGAGGCGCGCAGGAACTGGTCGATGAGATAGCCGTTGGCGGCGTGGATCTCCACGCCGTCGAAGCCGGCGAGACGAGCGTTGTGCGCGCCCCGGCGATAGTCGTCGAGCAGGCCGGGAATTTCGCTTTCGTCGAGGGCGCGCGCCTCGGCGTGGGGCTGCTTGCCGTCATAGGTGTGGGCGTAGGCGGGCGCCGTGGTGGCCGAGGCGGAAACCGCCTTGGCCCCATCGAGGAAGCTCGGATGCACGATCCGCCCCATGTGCCAGAGCTGGCAGACGATGCGCCCGCCAGCCTGCTTCACCGCTTCCGTCACCGGCTGCCAGGCTGCGACCTGCTCATCGCTCCAGATGCCCGGCGCGAAGGGCCAACCGGTGCCCTGCCGGCTGATGCCGGTGGCCTCAGAGATGATGAGGCCGGCGCTGGCGCGCTGGGCGTAATACTCCGCCATGAGCGCGGTGGGCACATGCTCGCGCGTGCCACGGCCACGGGTCAGCGGCGCCATGAACATGCGGTTCGGCGCCGCGATGGCGCCGAGCTGGATGGGATCGAACAAGCTGGGCATGGGCGTTCTCCTGGGCCACAACATTCTCTTGGG
>JAYSCE010000319.1:3597-5360 GCA_041915035.1 Xanthobacter sp. | reverse complement strand
GCCAGAACGAAGGCGAGGAGGATCGCCACCGCGATGGGCACGAACACGTCTCGCCCCACATAGAGCACGGTCACGATGGCGATGGCGGTGAAGAAGGCGAGCAGCCGGTCCCGTCCGGGCAGATCGGCGCCTCCGGCCGGGCCGGGCAACGACGGATCCTGTGACTGCAGCATCGCCGCCTCTCCCCAATCTCGCGCCCGCGGCGCCGAACAAGGCATCAACGCTGCGGCGTGGCAGTTGATCCATGGCACCGCGAGATCGCGCTTGGCGGGCCGGAACGAGGGGCTCGACCGTGGCGTTCACGGGATGGATGGATGCAGGGAGCAGGAAGCGCCATGTACATCTACAAGGTGGTCTGGCGGGCCGGCGACGAGGACCCGCTGCATGTGCGGGACAAGCGCCCGCCCAAGGCCATTGCCCGCGACCTCATCAAGGACGGCTATCTCGTGACCGAGGCGGTCTCCGTGCGCGCCGCCTCCTCCGCCTTCAAGGACGAGGATGGCAATGCGGTGCAGGAGGAGTTCTTCTCCGCCGCGCCGGTGGGCGCCGCCGTGCTGGTCGCATCCGCGATCGCGGCGCTGGTGGAGCATGTGGTGCCGGCCGGGGCGGAGCCCATGCCGGAGTTCACCGCCTGAGGTAGTTTCACGCCGGGGATGGTTTCCCTTGGGCCCCAGGACTGCCATGGTGCGGCATCTTTTGCCCAGCCATTGCGGAATCCGCCCTTGCCCTCCTCGCAGCCTTTCGCCCGCGTCCCCCGCCGGGCCGTGGTCGGCTGGATCCTGTTCGATCCGGCGTGCCAGCCGTTCTTCGCGCTAATCACCACCTTCATCTTCGCGCCCTATTTCGCCTCCGCCGTGGCCTCGACACCGGCCGAGGGGCAGAGCCTGTGGGGCTTCGCCACCGGCGCGGCAGGGCTCGTCATCGCCGTCTTCTCCCCCGTGCTCGGCGCGGTGGCCGATGCCTCCGGCCGGCGCAAGCCGTGGATCGCGGTCTTCGGGCTGATGCTGATGTCAGGTTCGGCGCTGCTCTGGTTCGCGGTGCCCGGCGACACAGCGCGCATCCCGCTCATCCTCGCCGCCTTCGCCATCGGCACCATCGGCGTCGAGTTCGCCACCGTCTTCAACAACGCCATCATGCCGGACCTGGTGCCGCCGGAGCGGCTGGGCCGGCTCTCGGGCACGGGCTGGGCGGTGGGCTATTTCGGCGGGCTGGTGTCTCTGGCGCTGATGCTCTGCTTCTTCTCCACCGCACCGGACACCGGCCTTACCCTCCTCGGCCGGCCGCCGGCTTTCGGCCTCGACGCCGCGACCCGCGAGGGCGACCGCTTCTCCGGCCCGCTGACCGCCTTGTGGTTCGCGGTGCTGGTGGTGCCCATGTTCCTGTTCGTACCCGACCGCAGCAAAGCTCTGCCGCTGCGCGAGGCGGTACGCAAGGGCCTGTCGGAAATCCGCGTTCTTGTGCCGAAGCTGAGGACGCGCCCAACCCTCGCCCGTTTCCTTATCGCCAACATGATCTATGCCGACGGCCTCGTTGCCCTGTTCGCCTTCGGCGGGATCTTCGCCGCCGGCCTGTTCGGCTGGAGCTCCATCGAAATGGGCATCTTCGGCATCCTCATTACCGTGACCGCGACCATCGGCGCGCTGGCGGGCGGCTGGCTGGACGACGCCTTCGGCCCGCGCATCGTCATACTTGTCGCCCTCCTCGCGCTGCTTCTCGCCTGCGTGGGGCTGCTGTCGGTGGCGCACGATTCGATCCTGTTCGGG
>JAYSCE010000319.1:2266-3587 GCA_041915035.1 Xanthobacter sp. | reverse complement strand
ACAGGCCTCTACGGATCGCTGCCGGAGAAGGTCTATGTGGGGTTCGGGCTGCTCATCGGCATCGTCGCCGGCCCGCTACAATCGGCCTCGCGCACCCTGCTGGTGCGCCTCGCCCCGCCCGAGAACATCGGCGAATGCTTCGGCCTGTTCGCGCTTTCCGGCAAGATCACCTCGTTTGCCGCCCCCACCACGGTCGCCATCGTCACCGCTTTGACCCAGAGCCAGCGCGCGGGGGTGGCGGTGCTCGTCGCCTTCTTCGGGGTTGGTGCCATTCTTGTCGCAGGCATCCGCGCACCCTTGCGGCAGGATGCCGGACAAGCGAAGGATGAGCCCCACGCTGTCCGCTAGACGCGCAGGGAGTGACCCCATGGCCATCCGCTCCATCCGCTTCGATCCGCACCCGCCGCTCGACCCCGGAGCGGCGACGACCGTGCATGAATGGTATCAAGATCGCACCGGCGCCTTTTCGGCGGGCTTCTGGGCCTCCGCCCCGTCGGAGATCGAGGTGAGCTACGACGAGGACGAATTCTGCGTCCTCATCGAAGGCACGGTGGAACTCACCGATGCCTCGGGCCACACCGAAACCTTCCTCGCCGGGCAGTCCTTCGTCATCCCCTCGGGGTTCAAGGGGGTGTGGAAGAGCGTGACGGCGGTGCGCAAGTTCTATGTGGTTCACCTCCCGCCGCCCGCCTCCGGAGCCGCCAAGGCCGCACCCTCCTTGCCTGATGCCGCCGGTGACCTCGCAGGAACCTGATCGCCCGCCGGGAACCACCCCCGGCACACACCTGTTGCCCTTCCGGGATGTGATTTCGGAAGGAGGCTCGCCCATGTCGATTCGGCTGCAACTCGCCGCCATGCTGTTCATGATGATCCAGGCCGTCACGTTCTTCGCCGGCCTGCTGGCGCTGCTGCTGTCGCCGCTGGCGCGCGACGCCATGAGCGTGATGCCCTTCGTCGTGATCGGCTCGTCGATCGTATCCGCGCCGCTGTCGTGGTGGCTGGCGCCCCGGCTCAGGGCCCGGACCTGGCGGCGCGAGGGCACGCTCGAACTGCTCAGGTGAAGGATCATCCGCGGCCAAGCTCGCAATCCGGCGCGCGCGATGCCATTTTGTTCCCTTGAGCGAATCACGCGCACCGAGACCTGTTGCATTGAGACCGCCTGAATCCCCGCGCCGTCCGGGCCATGAATCCGGCGGGGCGCCAGAGCTTCCCGCCTTGAAGCCCGGCGGCATTGCCGCGCGGGCCCGTGCCGGCATCTCGCCCGCCGGGCCGCAGGCCTCCTATATTTCCGGCCTCAATCCCGAGCAGCGGGAGGCGGTGG
>JAYSCE010000319.1:0-2256 GCA_041915035.1 Xanthobacter sp. | reverse complement strand
AAACGCTTGACGGCCCACTGCTGGTGCTCGCCGGCGCCGGAACCGGCAAGACGCGCGTGCTCACCGCCCGTGTCGCCCATATCCTCGCCTCCGGCCGCGCCTTTCCCTCGCAGATCCTGGTGGTGACCTTCACCAACAAGGCCGCGCGGGAAATGAAGGACCGCATCCACGGCATGGTCGGCGATCAGATCGAGGGGATGCCCTGGCTCGGCACCTTCCATTCCATCGGCGTGCGCATTCTCCGCCGCCACCACGAGCTGGTGGGGCTGAAGAGCGGCTTCACTATCCTCGACACGGACGATCAGATCCGCCTGCTCAAGCAGCTCCTCGCCGCCGAGAACATCGACGAAAAGCGCTGGCCGGCACGCCTGCTCGCCGCCACCATCGACGGCTGGAAGAACCGTGGCCTTTCGCCAAAGGATGTTCCGCCCGGCGAGGGCGCGGTTTTTGCCAACGGCAAGGGCGGGATGCTCTATGCCGCGTATCAGGCACGGCTCAAGGCGCTGAACGCGGTTGATTTTGGCGACCTTTTGCTGGAAGGCATCCGCCTCTTCCGCGAGAACCCGGACGTGCTCGCCGAATACCACCGGCGCTTCAAGTATCTGCTGGTGGACGAGTATCAGGACACCAACGTCGCCCAGTATCTCTGGCTGCGCCTGCTGGCGCAGGGCTCAAAGAATGTCTGCTGCGTGGGCGACGACGACCAGTCCATCTATGGCTGGCGCGGCGCGGAGGTGGACAACATCCTCAGGTTCGAGAGCGATTTTCCCGGCGCCAAGGTGATCCGGCTGGAGCGCAACTACCGCTCTACCGGCCACATTCTGGCCTCCGCCGCCCACCTCATCGCCCACAATGAGGGGCGGCTCGGCAAGACCCTGTTCTCCGAGGGCGACGAGGGCGAACGCGTCTCCGTCACCGGGGCGTGGGATTCCGGCGAGGAGGCCCGCGCCGTCGGCGAGGAGATCGAGGCGCTGCAACGTGCCGGGCATCGCCTCTCCGAGATCGCCATTCTGGTCCGCGCTTCCTTCCAGATGCGCGAGTTCGAAGACCGCTTCGTCACGCTGGGCATGCCCTATCGCGTCATCGGCGGGCCGCGCTTCTACGAGCGCGCGGAAATCCGCGATGCGCTGGCCTATCTGCGCTGCGTGAACTCCACCGCCGACGACCTCGCCTTCGAGCGCATCGTCAATGTGCCGAAGCGCGGCATCGGCGATGCCACGGTGAAGCAGATCCACGACGTCGCCCGCGCCGCCGGTGTTCCCCTTCAGGAAGCCGCGCGCGTGCTTACCGAGAGTGAGGAGCTGAAGCCCAAGGTGCGCGGCACGCTGCGCGGGCTCATCCAGGCCTTCGAGCGCTGGCGCGAGCAGGCGCGCACCATGTCCCACACCGAGATCGCCGAGATCGTCCTCGACGAGAGCGGCTATACGGAGATGTGGCAGAAGGACCGCTCCGCCGAGGCCGCCGGGCGGCTGGAGAACCTGAAGGAGCTGGTGCGCTCCATGGAGCCGTTCGAGAACCTTTCCGGCTTCCTGGAGCACATCTCCCTCGTGATGGACGTGGACAACGGCGCCGGCGAGGACGCGGTGCAGGTGATGACGCTGCATTCCGCCAAGGGGCTGGAGTTCGACACCGTGTTCCTGCCCGGCTGGGAGGAAGGGCTGTTCCCCCACCAGCGGGCGCTGGACGAACAGGGCAAGGCAGGGTTGGAGGAAGAGCGACGGCTCGCCTATGTGGGCATCACCCGTGCCCGCGCCTCGGCCCGCATCTGGTTCGCCTCCAACCGTCGCATCCACGGCATGTGGAATTCCACGGTCCCCTCCCGCTTTCTCGACGAGCTGCCGGACGCGCATGTTCAGGTCGAGGAAAGTCGCGGGGGGATGGGCTGGGGCGGCTCGTCCTATGGCGGCGGCGGAAGCTACGGACAGAGCCGCTTCGACCGAGCCGAGCCCTTCGCCGCCTCCTCCTATTCCACCCCCGGCTGGCAGCGGGCGCAGACCCAGCGCGGGCGATCCGACACGGGCGGCGGCGGACGCGGAGGCTTTTCGGAACGCGGCGGGCGGTACGATGCCGGCGCTGCGGCCCGGCGTGGACCGATGGTGATCGAGGGTACGCTGGTTGCCTCGTCCGCTGCCCCCTCCTCAGCCTTCAAGCGGGGCGAGCGGGTGTTCCACATCAAGTTCGGCTATGGCGAAATCACGGGCATCGACGGCAACAAGCTGACCGTGCAGTTCGACAAGGCGGGCGAGAAACGGGTGG
>JAYSCE010000318.1:0-5376 GCA_041915035.1 Xanthobacter sp. | reverse complement strand
GATTTGCAGAACTGGCCCTTCGCCGCCGCCGTCTCGGTGATCTTCATGATTTCCGTGCTGCTCATCGTCGCCATGCTGGTGGCGCTCTCGCGCAGCCGCGCGGCCCGGCTCTACAGCTAGGAGAACGCCATGCTGCGCGACTGGCAGACACTCTCCTTCAACACCGTGTTCGGCCTCCTCTCCCTCATCTCGGTCATCGTGCTGGCGGGGCCGACGCTGGTCATCCTCATCCTCTCCTTCACCGGAGAGGAGGCGCTGCACTTCCCCCCCGCCAGCTATTCGCTGCGCTGGTATGCGGCGCTCATCGACGCCAACGAATTGCAGGCCGCCCTGTGGGTGAGCCTGAAGGTCGCCGTCATCAGCGTGTCCGCCTGCGTCGTGCTCGGCGTGGCGGCCGCGCTCGGCATCGCCCGCAGCAGCGGCCCGGTCGCGCGGGGGCTGGAGACACTGTTCCTGTCGCCGCTGATCCTGCCGGCGCTGGCCTTCGGCTTCGCGGCGCTGATGCTGTTCTCCATCTTGGGAATGCGGCCCTCGACGCTGACGCTCGCCATCGGCCATATCGTGGTGTGCGTGCCCTTCGTGCTGCGCACCACGCTCGCCAGCCTCGCCCAGCTCGATCCGGCGCTGCTCGACGCCTCGCGCAGCCTCGGCGCCTCGCGCGTGCACACCTTCCGGACGGTGACGCTGCCGCTCATCAGCCCCGGCGTCGCCTCCGGCGCCTTCATCGCCTTCATGGCCTCGTTCGACAACGTGCCGGTGTCGCTGTTCCTCCAGGATGCCCGCACGCAGGTGCTGCCCATCTATCTGTGGGACATCATCCAGAACCAGCTCGACAGCCGGGCTGCCTCCGCCTGCGGCGTCATCATCATCGCCACCGTGCTGATGATGGTGCTGATGGAGCGCGTCGCCGGCTTCTCACGCTTCATGAAATGACCGGGAGAGAGATGTGCAGAGCAACCTCCTGAGCCTCGACGCGCTGAACGCCATGTCCGAGAGGGACTTCGCGGCCGCCCTCGGCCCGGTGTTCGAGAATGCCCCCTGGGTGGCGCAGGGTGCCGCCGCCGCCCGCCCGTTCGCCACCCTCACCGCCCTGCACCGGGCCATGCTCGCCGGCATCGAGGCGCTGCCCGGCCCGGCCCTTGCGGACTTCCTCAACGGCCATCCCCGCCTCTCCCCCGAGACGCTCAGGCGCGGCACCACGGCGGAATCCACCGCCGAGCAGACAGCCCTAGGCCTCGATGCGCTGGACGCCGACATCAGCGCCCGGCTGGACCGGCTGAACGCCGCCTATGAGGCGCGGTTCGGCTATCCCTTCATCCTCGCGGTGCGCAAGGCCTCGCTGGAGACCCTGTTCGCCACCTTCGAGCGGCGGCTCGCGGCGAGCCCGGAGGCGGAGCGCGCGGAGGCGCTGGCGGAGGTCGCGGCCATCTCCTGGATGCGGCTGCTCGACCGCGTGCGCGCCGCCCCAACGGGCAGCGTCTCCACCCATGTGCTCGACACCGTGCGCGCGGCGCCAGCCGGCGGGCTCGGCGTGGAGCTGTGGCGGCGGGAAAGCGACGGCGGCATGACGCGCCTCACCTCCTTCGTCACCAATGACGACGGCGCCTGCGACCACCATCTCCTCGGCGGCGGCGACCTTGCCGCGGGCACCTATGAGTGGCGCTACGACACGCCCACCTATTTCGCCCGCCACGGCTATTCCACCACCGCCCGCGCCTATCTCGGCAAGGTGCGGGTGGCGTTCACCGTGTGGAATCCGGAGGAGCATTTCCACGTTCCGCTCCTCCTCTCGCCGGGCTCCTACACCACCTATCGCGGCAGCTGAGGACGATCTGGCGCGCAATGTGCTTCTGGGCGGGCAATGTCGATTTTTGTCGCATTTCCAACGACCAGCCCGACAGGAGCGTATTTTGCCGGCATTGCAGGAAACCCGCACCAGCGTGACACTGGCCCCCGCCAAGCCCACCGGGCTCGCCGACCTCGGCGTGCTGCCCGCCGATGGCCTCGCGGTGAAGAAGGGGCGGGTGCATGAATTCCCGCAATTGCTGGCGGACGGCACCATAGGCCGGCGCTTCCAGGACCTGAAGGTCATCGCCATCAGGACGGAGGAGGCGGGCGCGCCGCTGGTGCGGCTCGTCGTGCAGTTCGAGGTGTTCGGCGACAACACCGCCGCCGCCGAGGCCGGCCCCGGCTTCGAGGCGGTGCTGAAGGCGGGCGACACGCCGCTCGCCACCTTCACCTCCGGTAGCCTGTTCCTGCCCTTCGGCAATTTCTGGTACGCGAACCGGTTCGCCTTCGCCGTGCCCGTGGCGGATTTCGACGCGGCGGACGGGCTGGAGTTCGTCGCCAAGGCGGAAGAGGTGCGGCCGATCTGAACGGCCGGACGTCGCCATGAGCTTCCAGCAATGACCGCCCCCGCCGTCCCCTACCCCTTCGTCCGGCGCGTGTCCCACCGCCTGCTCGGCGACATGCTGCGCATGACGCTGGGCGCGGCGCTGCACTACGACCTGACGCTGGAGGAGGGGCGCACCCTGTCGCGCGCCTTCACCGCCGTCGCCCACGACTGGCGGCGCACGGATTTCCTCTATCTCAGCCCCGTGGGCATGGATGGCGACTTCTCCGCTGCCGTCCATGCGGAGGGCGTGGACGTGGATACCGGCGGCGCGCCCCATCGCCTGAACTGGGACGACGTGCGCGAACTCGCCGAACGCCTCGCGATGGAGTGAGGCATTTCGCTGCGTCAATGCCGCATGTCGGGCCCGATGCCGGCATGGTAGTGCAGAGTCATGCGGATCATCGTCCTCGGCGCCACCGGCCTCATCGGCTCCGCCGTACTGGCGCGGCTGGCGTCGGCCGGGCATGAGGTGGTCGGCCTTGCGCGGAACATCGAGACGGCGGCCCGCACCCTGCCACAGGCCCGCTGCGTGGCGCTCGACCTCGGCACCGTCACGCCGGAGCAGCTCGCGCGTGAGCTGGAGGGGGCGGACGCGGTGGTGAACGCCGCCGGCCTGCTTCAGGACGGCCCGGGCGAAAGCGTCGCGGGCGTGCATGTGGCGGGGATGGCGACGCTGATCGCGGCCTGCCACCGTGCACGCGTGCGGCGCGTGGTCCATATCTCCGCCATCGGCGTCGATACGGACGCGCCGTCGGACTTCTCCCGCACCAAGCAGGAGGGCGATGCCTTGCTGGCGGCAAGCGGGCTCGATCATGTCATCCTGCGCCCGTCGGTGGTGGTGGGCCGCAGGGCCTATGGCGGCAGCGCCATGTTCCGCGGGCTTGCCGCCCTCCCCGTCTTTCCGCTGTTCCCGGACACCGCCGACCTGCAGATCGTGCAGCTCGACGATGTGGCGGCGACGGTGGCCTTCTTCGTCAGCCCCGACGCACCGGCCGGCGTGGAGCTGGACCTCGCCGGGCCGGAGCGGCTGTCCCTCGCAGAGGTGATCGCCACCTATCGCCGGTGGCTGGGCTTTGCCCCCGCGCGCACCGTCAGCGTCCCCGGCGGGATCGCCCGCCTCATGTACCGCATCGGCGACGCGCTCGGCCGCCTCGGCTGGCGCCCGCCGCTGCGCAGCACGGTGGCGCGGGAGATCGCTCGCGGTGCCACCGGCGATCCCGGCCCGTGGATGGAGATGACCGGCATCCGCCCGCAATCCCTCGGCGACGCCCTCGCAGCCGAGCCGGCGGGCGTGCAGGAGCGCTGGTTCGCCGCCCTCTATGTGCTGAAGCCGGCAATCTTAATCGTGTTCTCGGTGTTCTGGATCGTCACCGGGCTTCTCTCCCTCGGCCCCGCCTATGATGCTGGCGTTGCTCTCCTCAAGGCGGGCGCCGGACCTCTCGCCACCCCGCTGGGGATCGGCGGCGCGCTTGCGGACCTCGCCATCGGCCTCGGGATCGCGGTTCGCCGCACGACGCGGGCAGCCCTATGGGCGGCGCTCGGCGTTTCCCTGCTCTATGTCGTCGCCGGAACGGCGCTCCTGCCGTCCCTGTGGATCGACCCGCTTGGCCCGCTGGTGAAGATCGCGCCCGTGGTGATGCTGAACCTCGTCGCCCTCGCCATCCTGAGGGATCGGTGATGGCCTATTTCATTCTGAAATTCCTGCATGTCATCGGCGCCACGGTGCTGCTCGGCACGGGCGCCGGCATCGCCTTCTTCATGGCGATGGCCCATGTCACCGGCCGTGCCGCGACGGTGGCGGCGGTGGCGCGCATCGTGGTCCTCGCGGATTTCCTCTTCACCGCCACCGCCGTGGTGCTGCAACCCATCACGGGGGCGCTGCTGGCGCAGGCGGCGGGCTATCCACTCACCGAAGGGTGGATCATGCTCTCCATCGCCCTCTATCTCCTCACCGGGGCGCTCTGGCTGCCGGTGGTGGGGATGCAGATGCGCATGCGCAAGCTTGCCGAGGCCGCCGCCGCAGCGGGCACGGCGCTGCCAGTCGCCTACCATCGCCTGTTCTGGACCTGGTTCGCCTTCGGCTGTCCCGCCTTCGCGGCGGTGCTCGGCATCTTCTGGCTGATGATCGCACGGCCGGACCTGCCGGCCTTCGCCCTCGGCTGACCGTCAGAAGTCGCCCGCCTCCTCCGGCGCGATCACCACCACCATGCCCTCCAGCGCCGGCTCCAGCTTCAGTTGGCAGGCGAGGCGGGAGGCGAGGGTGCGGTTCTGGCTCGTGGCGAGCATGCGGCTCTCGCCGGGGCTGATCTGAGGCGCCGTCACACCGTCCGGCAGGGTGACGAAGACGTGGCAGGTAGCGCAGGCGCAGCCGCCGCCGCACTGGGCGGTGAGTTCCTCGATGCCGGCCTTGCGGATCGCCTTGAGCAAGGTTGCACCGTCACGCCCCGTCAGCTCGTGACGGGCGCCGCTGCGGGTTTCCACGATGAAGTGCGCCAAGATTGAGCCCCCCGCCCGCCGGCTCACGGCAGGATGATGGACGCAAGGTCCGCCACCGCCGGATGCTTTCCGCTGTCTCCGCCGTCGCGCGCGATCCGCACCGTGGCGAGGCCTGCGGACGCGGCGGCGTCGAGTTCGTCCACATTCTGGGACAGCACGAGAATCTGCGCCGGGGCGACGCCGATCTCCTGGGCGATGGCCTTGTAGGCCTCCTCCTCCAGCTTCTGGCCCATGCGGGTGTCGAAGAAGCCGTCAAGCAGCCCTGCCGCCTCCGAGCCGGCGGAGGAGAGCCAGAGCCTCTGCGCCAGTTCCGACGAGGAGGAGAAGGTGAAGAGCCGGAGCCCCTGCGCCTTCCAGGCGGCGAGGCTCGGCCCGGCATCGCCATGCACCTGCGCCGTGAAGGCGCCCGCCGCATAACCCTCCTGCCAGATCCGGCCCTGGATGATCTTGAGCGGCGTCGGATTGCGCCCCTGCTTCATCCAGCG
>JAYSCE010000317.1:4434-5419 GCA_041915035.1 Xanthobacter sp. | reverse complement strand
GGAAATATAATGGTCAAGACAGCGAAATCAGCGCCTTACTTGGGAAATGTGGGTGAAGGTGTCCTTCGGCATGGCGCCGAGCCTCACCTTCAGCTCCTCCACGGAGAGCGCGGCACCCTCCAGGTGCAGGGTGCCGTCCGCCGTGATCTCGATCATGGTGTCCCTCTGCTGCTCCACCTTCATGGGCGCGGCCTGCGGCAGGCTCACCGGGATCCGGCCCACGGCGATGAAGCTCGCGGTGGTAAGCACCATGGTGAGCAGCACCAGCATGATGTCCACGAACGGGATGACGTTCATGGTCTCGAACGGCTTCTCATCCATGGGACACCCCCGCCGGGAGAGGGGCCGACGCGGCGGCCGCCTTCGCCCCTTCCTCGGCGATCTCCCACTTGAGCATCAGCACCTTGGCCCGGCGCAGCAGCGCGTTGTAGGCCACCACCGCCACCAGCGCGACCACCAGGCCTGCCGCCGTCGCCTTCAGCGCGAGAGCGAGGCCCACCATGATCTTCCCCGGGTCCGCCCCGGCCGAGAGATCCATGCTGGAGAAGGTGAGCATGATGCCGAGCACCATGCCCAGCAGGCCGATATAAGGCGCGTTGGACGCCACCGAGGCCACCACCACCAACCGCTTCGAGATATCCAGCTCCAGCACCTTGGATGAGGTGTAGGCCTCCGGGCGCACGCGGATAAAGAAGGCAATGCGTTCCAGCACCACCGCCACCACGAGGATGCTCAGCACCAGCAAGAGGCCGATGACACCGTAGTCGATGGCTTCCTTCAGCCAGGTCATCTGGTCCATGCGCCGGCCCCTCAGAAGGTGATGCCGGCCTGGATCAGGCCCACGGTGTTGCCCCGGCTGTAGCCGGCCTGCGCCTCGTTGCCACCCACGCTCCAGGCGAGATAGGCCTTCAGGAGCAGGTTGCGGCCGGGCATGTATTCGTAATTGCCGTAATAGCCAATGCCGATGTCGCCGAGCTGCACATAG
>JAYSCE010000317.1:0-4424 GCA_041915035.1 Xanthobacter sp. | reverse complement strand
TGGGTAATGGTGTAGCTGCCGTCCTCCAGCGCGACACCGCCCACATCGGCGAAGGCGCTCAGCGCATGGTGCCAGCCATAGATGTCCGGCAGGGCGTATTTCAATTCCGGCGTCACCAGCCAGCCACTGTCGCCCGACAGGCCCTCATAATAGCTCCGCACCCCGAAGATGCCGGTGAGGCCGAACTGCTCGGAGCTGTCGAGGTTGCCGGTGAAGGACTTCTGGCCGCGCACGTTCACCGACAGCGACAGCTTCTCCATCAGCGCCACGGTCATCACGAAGGACGCCGTCAGCTTGGAGAAATCCCCCTGGGTATCGGCGCCCAGGAGATTGGCCAGCGCCTGATCGGGATCGGGGAAGTCCACGTTGCCGAAGGTGAACGCCACCGAGGAGGACGTGACAACCGGCATGTTGAGCCAGGGCAGCACCCCGGACGTCTCCCGGTTCAGCCCCAGCGTGCCCTCGTTGATCTTGCGATGGGCGTAGGAAACACCCAGCGTCTCGTCATTGAGGTTCTTGTAGGTGTAGACCGCGCTGCCCCAGATGGAATCCGCCCGGGAGCGCAGGAAGGGATAGAGGAGGCTTGCCGATATGCCGTCGGCGACGCCGGTGGCATCGAGGTCGGCATAGGTGCTGCCCAGCGCATAGGTGGTCCGGAACGCGGCCACCTCCAGCCTCAGCCCGTCATAGCCGAGCGGCAGGGAATAGGCGATGCGCCCGTTGAGCATGTCGGTGGAGTTGGAGACGAGGCCGTAGGCGGACAGCCGGTCGCCGATGCCGAGCGGGGAATTGATGTTGAGCCCGCCGGAGGCGCGCCAGATGCCGGTATAGGGCGTGCCGAAATTATCGCCCATGAGGAAGCCATCCACCATGCGCTGCTCGGGCACGTCGAACAGGAAGTCGGACGTGCCCTGGCTGGCGCCCGCCCCGATCACCGCGCGGGGCATGCCGGCGCCGGCAAGGTCGGAGATCAGTAGCATGGCGCGTTCCAGCCGCGCCTGCTCGATCAATTCGCCACTCGACACCCTCTGGGTGTCGAGCGTGCCCTGGAGCATGAAGTCCTTCACCCGGCTCTCGTTCTTCACCGTCACCTTGCCGTAGTGGCCGGGGACGAGCTTGAAGGTGAGCGTGCCCTTCCGCGCATCCTGCTGGGGCACATAGACTTTCGCCACCAGGTATCCGGCCTCGCGATAGAGCGCGGTAACCTTGTCAGCGGCAGCATAGATCTCGGCGAGGGTGAGCTTTTTGCCCTCATAGGGCAAGAGCACCGCACGCACCTTCTCCTCGCTGACAGCCAGCCCGGCGGTGCCGGTTACGACGATGTGGCGCACGTGGAGAGTGGACTTGTCCGGCAGCACCAACTGCGGCTCGGCGAGCTTGGGCAGCACCAGAGGCGCGGCCTGCTGGGGCTGGGGCGCCGCCTGCTGCGACTGCTGCGCATCGCGCACCGCATCGCCGATGTTGAAGGGCAGGCCCTGGGCGAGGGCCGGACCGGCCGCCAGCGAGACACCTGCGGCCGCCAGGAGCGCTTGCGCCCGACCGAGGGCACCTCTGGGGAGAACGGCGCGGCCAGCCGGGATCCGGGCGGTCTGCGTAGGACAAGATTGGGCGCGGCTCGTGACGCAACATACGGAAGGGCTCATGGCATACCTTGAAAATGCAAGGCGCGGCGAACGCGCGAACGAATGGCGAAAGGTGTGATTGAAGGCGCAAGGATCATCCCTGCCGCCGACGACAAAACCTCGCGGCGGCTCGGAAGCGGTGACGGCCTCCCTTGGATCCGTCGCCGACGGCAGGGTCCGGGCCGGATGGGGCAGTCCGCCCGGCCCGATCTGCGAGCCCTATTGGGCGGGAGCTGCCGGTTGCGGAGGCTGGGCCGGCGGCGCACCAGTGGGCGCGGTGTCCTTCTCCAGGTCGAAATGCTGGCCGTCCACGTCGATGGAGCGGATGGACCCGCCGACCCCGCCCTTCGGAGCCGAAGCCGGCTGCACCTGCTGCGCGGTGCGCTTCTTCCGCCGCTCATCCTGCTCCTGCAGCTGGCGCCAGGATGTCGTCGGCGCCGGCGCCGCGCTGCTGTCGATCTGGGACGCCATGGAGGGCCCGGAAAGCGCTGCCGTTGAAGCGGTGCCGGCCTTGGCATCGCGGGCGGTCGGCGGATTGTCGGCGGATTGCTGGGCGCCCGTGGTCGCGGCATAAGTCGCGGCCTGCACCGCGGTGCGGACAGCCTCCGTCGCATAGGCCGGAATCACGGGCGGTGTGACCCCGGTCACCGACGAGCCGACGCCAGCGCCGTTCCCGACGCCGCCGGCCTGTCCGGTGGAGGTGGTGTTCCAACTGCTCGACGACACTTGACCAACGCCGATGTTCGCGCCCACCAGCCCGCCTGCATTCGTCTCGCCGGAGACGGCGCCCGTCGCGGACGCGTTGGTGATCGACCCGAGATTATTTCCCGCGATGCCGCCGACGTTGCTGGTGCCGGACGTCGTCCCGGTCGATGTGACATTGGACACGCTGCCGGTATTCGCGCCGACGACTCCGCCCACCGCGGTCGTCCCGCTGACGGTCCCGCTCGCGGTGACCCCGCTGATGGTGCCCCCGAGATTGAGGCCCACGATGCCGCCGACGGCGGCGGTGCCGTTTACCGTGCCCGTGACTTGCGCGTCGGTGACGGTGCCGCTGTTCCAGCCGACGATGCCGCCGGTGATCCAGGTGCCCGTCACGCTGCCACTGAAGGAGGCATCGCTGATGGTCGTTCCATTCGACTGGCCCACCAAGCCGCCCGTGTAGGTGCCCGAATTCGAGACCGTCCCGGAAACGGATACGCCAGTGAACGTGCCACCCTCTGAGGTGCCGACCAATCCGCCCACGGCTTGCCCGGTGGCGGTCACGTTTCCGCTGGTCGAGGCATTTTTCAAGGTGAGAGCGTTGGCGTAGCCGATGAGCCCGCCGATCGTATCGCCCCCCGTCACGCTGCCGCTTGCGGAGACATTGCTGTAGCTGCCGCCGGCGAGGCCGGCGAGGCCGCCAACCTCGTTCTCCCCGGTGACGTTGCCGGTGGCGTAGGCGTCGCTCACAACACCACCACCGCCACCGATCAACCCACCGACCGCCGTAGTGCCCGAGACATCCCCGGTCGCGTAGGATCTGGAAATCACGCCGTAGGTGAAGCCGACCAAGCCACCCACATAATTGCCGGAACTCACCACGGTCACATCCGCATGGGAGTCCTCGATAGTGCTGTAATTCTCGCCGATCAGGCCGCCGGTTCCAGCCCAGCCCGTGGACAGGCTGGTGACATTCCCGGTCGCATAGGCGTTGATGACCGTGCCGTTATTCTCACCCGCCAACGAACCGACGGTCGAATTGCCCGTGATGTCCACGCCCGACAAACCGATGTCGCGGACGGTGCTGCTGCTTCCGATGGAGCCGATCAGGCCCACATAGTTGCCGCTGGACGAGATGGTGAGGCCGCTGACGGCATGGCCCAAACCGGCGAGGTTGCCGCTGAGGCGCGCCACGACGGCACCGTCATAGGTGGTGCCCGAGGCATCGATGTCGTTGCCGATGGCGAAGTTGCCGGTCGCCGTGCCGGCGGCATCGTCCAGCGCCTCCAACTCCGCCATCGTATGGATCAGCGTATAGGCCTGCCCGTTGATGGCGAGGGTGGCGTCGGTGCCGGAGAGGGTGATGGCGGCGCTGTTGGCGGTGTCGATGTGGTAGTCGCCGCCATAGGTCATCGCGAGGGCAGCGTGGCCGCCGGAGAGGGTTACGCCATCATTGAAGTAGATGTCCTTCCCCGCATTCAGGTTGAGACCCGCCTTGTCTCCGGACGCGGTGATGGCGGCGTTGATGTTGATGTCGTTGGTGGCGTTCAGCGTCAGCGTGGTGTCGGCCGACCAGGACACGGCGGCATTGACGTTGACGTCCCCGTCCTTGCCCTTCCCGTCGGTGGAGCTGATGTCCACATTGGTGGTCTCCAGCAGCTTCGACAGCTTGCTGGCGCTGATGTCGCCGCCGAGGTTGAGGCCGGTGATCTGGTCCTGCGGGCCGAAGCGGAAGCCGAAGGTGCCGATGGTGAAGCCATCCGGGTCGATGAGCCACGTGCCGGTTGTGCCGAGGGCTGCGAGGGTGGTGATGCTGGCGGTCTCGTCCACCTTCACCGTGTTCCCGGACGTCTCGATGAAGCCGCCGTCGCCGCCATTGGGGGCGGAGGCGTCAAGGGTCCCGGAGACCTTGGTGGTGCCGCCATCCGCCTTCAGCTTGATGGAGCCCGCCTTGTAGGTGGTCGTGCCCCCGGTGAGGGAAGCCATTGTGCGGGCCTGGATGATGCCGGAATTGTTCACCTGCGCCGAAAGCACAGCATCCGCTGCCTTGGCGGTCATGATGACCTTGCCGCCGTCGGCCTTGATGAGCTGCTTGTTCTC
>JAYSCE010000316.1:0-5424 GCA_041915035.1 Xanthobacter sp. | reverse complement strand
CCTCCTCGCCGGGCTGGAGGTGAGCGCCCGCGACATCGCCCGCCTCGGTGCTGGCGGGTTGCTGCAGGACATCGCCGCGCGCCCCCACCCCCGCGCCGAGAGCGACGAGGCGGAGGAGGGCTTTGCCGCCGTCATCCTCGCCGCCGGCCGCTCCTCGCGTATGGGGGAGGGCGTGAACAAGCTGCTCGCCGAGGTGGGCGGCCGGCCGGTCATCCGCCGGGTGGTGGACGCGGCGCTGGCCTCGCGGGCGCGGCCGGTCATCGTGGTCACGGGGCACGAGCGCGGTCGCGTTGAGGCGGCGCTGGCGGGGCTCGACGTGAGCTTCGTCCACAATCCCGATCATGCGACCGGCATGGCCTCGTCCCTGCGCGCCGGCATTGCCGCCGTGCCGGAGACGGTGGCGGGGGCACTGGTGGTGCTGGGCGACATGCCTCTGCTGGCGCCAGGCCTGCTCGATCGACTCATGTCCGCCTATGCGCCCGCAGCCGGCCGGCTCATCGCGGCGCCCGTGGAGGGCGGGCAGCGGGGCCATCCTGTGCTGTGGTCGCGCCGCTTCTTCGCTGAACTCTCGGCCCTGGAGGGAGACGTGGGCGCCCGCGCCATTCTCGCCGCCAATGCCGAGCTTGTGGCGGAAGTGCCGGTGGCGGCGGAGGAGGGGGCTTTCCTCGACGTGGACACGCCGCGCCTTCTCGCCGAGGCCCGCGAGGCCGTATCCACCGGCGAGCGGCAGCTCAGAACGGTGCCGGCTGAAGGTGCGTGACGCCGATATCGAGGCGCTCGCACAGGAACTCGGCGAGCCGCAGCCGATGGCACCCTTCCACATGCCGCTCGAAGCACATGAGGCAGATGCGCCGCCCCTGCGCCAGCCCGGCCAGTTCCTCCAGCGCGGCCTTGGCAGGATCGGTGGCGAGGTGAGCGTCGTAGATTCGCATGAGGGCATCATGGTCACCGCTGCGCGCGGCGAGCCGCCCTTCCTTGGGCGTCCCCAGCGCCCTGAGGTGGACATAGGCGACGCCGTGCTCGGCGATGCCCGCCGCCAGCGCCGTCTTGGAAAAGCCCGGCCGGCGTGAGGCCGCGACGGCGCGCACATCCACCAGGAGGCCCACCTTCGCCTCGTCCAGCGCCGCCTGGAAGGCCGAGGGCGTCGATTGCTCATAGCCGATGGTGAAAAGGGTGGTGCTGTCTTTCGGGCTGCTCATGGCTCGATCATGCCGTGTGCCGGACGACCCGTCATCCCATCCGGTCGGGATCCCGCAGGTGCGAAATGGACTTGCACCGGAGAAAGGCCCACTTTCTCTGCCGGGCAAGCGGAGAATGGGGAACCGCACGGCGTCCGCCGGGTTCAAGAGCCACCCGGACGGCGTCGCAGCATGACGGCCGTTTTGCCTTTGGGGGGAGACCCATCATGCGCCTGTTTCGCTGCGCCGCCTGCGATCAGCTTCTGTATTTTGAGAACCGCCGCTGCGAAAAGTGCGGCCACGACCTGGGATACATCCCTGAGGCCAACGCCCTCGTCCCGCTGGAGCGCGACGGGGAGGCAGAGAGCGGCTTGTGGACTGCCGTCGGCCGTGGCGAGCAGCGTTACCGCTTCTGCGCCAATGCGGCGCTCGATGCCTGCAACTGGCTGGTGCCAGCTGAACAGGAGGGCGAATTCTGCCTCGCCTGCCGCCACAATCGCACCGTGCCGGATCTCACCGCACCCGAGAACCTGCGCAAGTGGCAGAAGGTGGAGATCGCCAAGCACCGGCTCATCTATTCCCTGCTGCGCCTCAATCTGCCGCTGGAGAGCAACAAGGACCGCGAGGGCGGCCTGTGCTTCGACTTCCTCGCCGATGATCCGGACGGCTCGGCGCCGAAGATCATGACCGGCCACGACGAAGGCCTCATCACCATCGCCCTCGCCGAGGCGGACGATGCCGAGCGCGAGCACCGCAAGGGCGAACTGGGCGAGCTTTACCGCACGCTGCTCGGCCATTTCCGGCACGAGACGGGGCATTACTACTGGAACCGCCTGGTCCGCGACGCCGGCCGCTTGCAGGCCTTCCGCGCCCTGTTCGGCGACGAGACGGCGGACTATGGCGAGGCGCTGAAAGCCTATTACGCCAACGGTCCCAAGCCCGACTGGCAGACTAACTACGTCTCGGCCTACGCCACCGCCCATCCGTGGGAGGACTTCGCCGAGACCTTCAAGCATTACATCCACATCGTGGACACGCTGGAGATGGCAGCCGCCTTCGGCATGCGTGTGCAGCCGCGCCTCGACCGGACGGGCGAGCTCGGGGCGGAGGTCGATTTCAACCCCTACCGTGCCTGCGCCATCCAGCAGATGGTGGATTCGTGGCTGCCGATCTCGTTCGCCCTCAACAACCTCAATCGCTGCCTTGGGATGTCGGACGCCTACCCCTTCATCCTCGGCCCGGGGGTGATCGACAAGATCGGCTTCATTCACGCGCTCGCACACCGCCAGGTAGAGGCCGACCCGGTGCCGGAAGTTGAGGAGGTTCCGCCGGGGCGCGGCGAGAATGCCGCCGATGCACCGGAGGGAAGCCCCGTCAGCGCGGTCGCTTGAGCCGGGCCGGAACGTTTTCACGCATTCGTGAAGCTTCGCAGGAGCCGTCGCGGCATCCCCTTCCGCCGCGTCGGCCTTGCAATCCGGAGCGGGGGAGGAGCCCATGGGGACCTCCCGCCCGCCCTCCCGTCGCTTGCCGATTCCCTTGATGCACCGATCCAATCCTTTGCCGAACCCTGTGCCGTCCGCGACGATCGTCCCGCTGGCCCATGCCGAGATTCGCCGCATCATCTTCGGCCTGATGCTGGCTATGCTGCTCGGCGCGCTGGACCAGACCATCGTGGCCACAGCCCTGCCCACCATCGGCGAGGCGTTCGGCGATTTCGCCAACATCTCGTGGGTGGTCACGGCCTATCTGCTCTCCGCGACGGTGGCGACGCCGCTCTACGGCAAGCTGAGCGACATCCATGGACGGCGGGTGATGCTGCTGACCGCCGTTGCCGTGTTCTCGGCCGGTTCGGTGGCCTGCGCGCTGGCGCCGAACCTGCTCGCCCTCATCATCGCGCGGGCGGTGCAGGGGCTGGGGGGCGGCGGCCTCATCTCCCTCTCCCAGACCATCATCGCCGATCTCGTGTCGCCGCGGGAGCGCGGGCGCTATCAGGCACAGATCGCGGGCGTGTTCGCCGCCTCCAGCATCGCCGGTCCGGTGCTGGGGGGCCTGTTCGCGCAATATCTCAGCTGGACCCTGATCTTCTGGATCAACCTGCCCATCGGCGTTGCGGCCCTCGTCATCACCGAGCGTCGGTTGCGCCAGCTGCCGCGCCATGAGCGCCGGCACAGGATGGACTATCTCGGAGCCCTGCTCATGGCGGTGGCGAGCCTGCTCCTGCTGCTTGCGCTCGGCTGGGGCGGCGTGCGCTTTCCCTGGGGCTCGCCGCTGATCCTCGGCCTGTTCGCCGGCGCGGCGCTGTTCCTGGGCCTGTTCCTTTGGAGGATGCGGCGGGCCGAGGAGCCGTTCCTCCCGCTCGGCCTGCTCGGCGACAGGGTCGTGGGCTGGGGGATGATCGCCTCGTTCCTCGCGTTCGGCGGCATGGTCGGCCTGTCCATCTTCGTGCCGCTCTATTTCGAGACCGCCCGCGCACTCTCGGCCACCCAGTCCGGGCTCGGCCTCATCCCGGTCATGGGCGGCGTGGTGGTGGGGGCGGTGCTCTCCGGCCGCGCCATGGCGCGGCTTGCCCACTACAAGCGTCCGGCCATTGGCGGGCTCTCGCTCTCGGTCTGCGGGCTCCTCGCCATCGTTCTCTTTCCCGCGATGCCGATCGCGCTCGTCCTCGTGCTGTTTGCCGTCATCGGGTTGGGAACGGGGACGGCCCTGCCGGTCTGCACGGTGTCGATTCAGAATGCCGTGCAACCGCATCTGATGGGCACCACCACCGGCGTCATGACCTTCTTCCGCCAACTGGGCGGTGCGCTCGTGGTCGCGGTGCTGGGCGCCGTGCTTCTTGCAACACTGGCCACGGGCGGGGCAGGAGATATCGAGAGCGTGGCACGCAACGCGGACCCGGCGCGGCTCTCGGCTGCGTTCAGCCGGGTGTTCCTCACCGTGGCGGTGCTGGCCGCGCTCGCGGCCATGGCGCTGGCCTTCCTGCCCGAACGGCCGCTGCGCAACTCGGTCCATGCCAGCGAGGGCGAGGGCAGCATCGTCTGACGCTGCCCCCGCTGGGCTTTAAGCAGGGCCTACTCGGCGGCGTCGGGTTCGCTCGCCGCCGTCTTCTTGGCGGCAGCCTTCTTGGGAGCCGCGGCCTTCGCGGCGGGCTTCTTCGCCGCAGGCTTCTTTGCGGCGGCGGCCTTCTTCGGCGCGGCCTTCTCGCCATCGGCGGAAGCAGCCTTGCGGGCTCCGCCGCGCGCGGGCTTGGCTGGCGAAGAGGCGGCCTTGGCGTCGATGAGCTGCACCGCCTGTTCCAGCGTCAGCGCCTCGGGATCGGTGGACTTGGGCAGGGTCGCATTGACCTTGCCGTGGTTCACGTAGGGCCCGAAGCGGCCGGGACGCACGGTGATCAGCCCGCCCAGCGTCGGGTGATCGCCAACCACCCGCCCGGCCGGCGTGCCGCCGCGCCCGCCACGGCCCTTCGACTGCTTCTCGGCGATCAGCGCCACCGCCCGGTTGAGGCCGATGGCGAGGATATCGTCGCCGTCCTCGATGTTGGCGTAGGTGCGGCCGTGCTGGACGTAGGGCCCATAGCGCCCGATGCCGGCGAGGATAGGCTCGCGATCCTCCGGATGGAGGCCGATCTCGCGCGGCAAGGCGAGCAGCTTCAGCGCTGTTTCCAAATCCACGTCAGCCGGGGCCAGGCCCTTGGGCAAAGACGAGCGCTTGGGCTTCTCGCCGTCCTTGCCCTCACCGAGCTGAAGATAGGTGCCGAAGCGGCCCGAGCGGATGGAGACTTCCTCGCCCGAATCCGGATCGAGACCGAGCACGCGGGTGCCGTCGCCCTCCTGCGCATTGTCGCCGGTGAGCGGACGGGTATGGCGGCATTCCGGATAGTTCGAGCAGCCGATGAAGGCGCCGAACTTGCCCATCTTCAGCGACAGCCGGCCGGTGCCGCAGGTGGGGCACAGGCGCGGATCGGTGCCGTCTTCCCGCGGCGGGAAGATGTGCGGGGCGAGGATGTCGTTCAGCGCATCCAGCACATTGGTGACGCGCAGCTCCTTGACGTCTTCCAGTGCTGCCGTGAAGTCCCGCCAGAAGTCGCGGAGAACCTGTTTCCAGTCGATCTCGCCGGCCGACACCTTGTCGAGCTGTTCCTCGAGGCCGGCGGTGAAGTCATACTCTACATAGCGGCGGAAGAAGCTCTCGAGGAAGGCGGTGACGACGCGCCCCTTGTCCTCGGGGATCAGGCGCTTCTTGTCGAGGC
>JAYSCE010000315.1:0-5477 GCA_041915035.1 Xanthobacter sp. | reverse complement strand
TGATGACAAGGACTTTCTGGTCGAGGTCAGCGAAGGCCTCGCGATCGAAAACCTGCGGGTGATCTGCGCCTCCTCGCCACTGAGTGCTCTCGATCTCATCGAGCAGAACCCCGCCATTCGCGTTCTCGTCACGGACCTCGCAATGCCGGGCCTGAACGGCCTGGCGCTGATCGAGCGCGCGGGCGAAATCCGACAGGGGGAGCCGATTGTCCCCATCGTCCTCACGGGGTGCGCCTCGCTGGAGAGTTCCATCGCCGCCCTCAGGACGGGCGTCGTGGATTTCCTGCAGAAGCCGGTCGAGATGGGAGATCTTGCCGCCGCCATCCGCCGGGCGCTGGAGATGTCGCAGCAGCGGCGACGGGCCGCGACCACCCTTGAAGACCCTGCGGAGGTCCTGCGCGTGCTCGCCGGTCTTCGGCTCGATCGGCAGCGGGTGCTTCCGGATGTGGCGGGGGGCGTGACCGCCTGGGACATGCTGCTCGATCTTGCCATGGCGCAGGAGGAAGGGCGGCGGATCTCGGTGTCGGCGCTCTGCTCGGGCGCCGGGACGTCGGTCACGACAGCCCTGCGCCGGCTCGAAATGCTCGAGCAGCAGGGGCTCGTGGAGCGCCTTCCCGACCCTGAAGATCGCCGGAGGGTCTGGCTCCAACTCACCCGCAAGGGTTGCGCATCGGTGCGCCAGACGGGCCGGCGGTTCGCAGAGACGCTGCGCGCGTTGATCTAGAAGGCGCCGGCCGGCTGCGTTGGGGTGGACTCAGTGAGCAGTCCGGAGCTTTTGCGACTGAATAAATTTGTAAAATCGTATTCCAGAATGTTCATTAAACGTCATTAGAAAGATTATCAATCCATATTGAATATGGCATGTTCTCAATGGACATTGTTGTAATTGATAATTATTTTTACAATGCTACGTGTCAGCCGACAGATCGGGTCGGGTGAAATGCGTTCTTCTGTGGTTTATGTCGAAGGTGTGGGCGTAATCAGTCCCGCACACCATGAGAGAAGCCTAGTTGATGCCTGGCTGGGGCCTGGTGTGGGAACGTTCGTCGAGGTGGGCGCGGGCGATCCAATCCGCGGCAGCCAGACCTACCATCTGGAATTGAACGGTTGGGCGGGGCTGCTCGTCGAGCCATCGACGGAACTGGCGGATGCACTCAAGGCGGTGCGCAAGGCGCAGGTTGCCTGTGTCGCTTGCGGTGCCCCCGGCTCCCCTTCAACCAAGCAATTGTGGCTGCTCGGCCGGGAGGCGCGGGCGATCCTTTATCCGGGCGACCAGCCACGGGGGACCCTTCGGGTACGCGTGCGCACCCTGGACGAGGTCCTTGCCGACGCCGGCATCAGCAGTGTCGACTTCGTGTCGATTGATGTGACGGGGACAGAGGCCGATGTGCTCGCCGGCTTTTCCGCCTCCCGCTTCAAACCACGTCTCATCCTTGTCGATGACCGGGTTGGTTTCGGCCGCAGCCGTCGTCTACTCGGGGCCCACGACTATATCCTCGCCCGTCGCACCGGCCACAATGCTTGGTTTGTGCCGCGTGCTCTTGGGCGCACGGCGCTGGCCGACCGGGTGACGCTGGCCTGGCACTATGGGCCGGGCCGTCTGGTGCGACGCGTCATGCGCCGGTTTTTGGCCTGATCGTTCCCGGTCGCGGTGATCGGTTCATCCCGGAGGAATCTTCTTCCGGATATCCACGCGCCATTGGCCTTTACGATTGGTGCGCGGCGTCCCTCCGTGGCTCTCCCCCGTGCCGGTCCTTGTTCTCGCCGATAGTGGTGGCGAGGTCGGTGAAGGTCGGGGGAAGCCCCTCCTGACGATTGGTGGCCGCGCGCAGGACGCGGATGGGGAAGAGCACACCCTCCGCCTGGGCCGGGCTGATACTGCGGGAGGCGGCATCGCGCCGGGCCGCGTCCTCCGCCTCGGCGAGCGCGGTCTCGATCTCGCCGGCGGTGAGAAGCCCCTTGTGCCGCATGGTCTCGAGCAGGCGCGACAGGGTGAGCAATACGCCTTCCAACTGCAGGTTTGCGGTGTTCATCGGTGTCTCCGGTCTCGGCGGGTGAGCCGCCGTGCAGCCATGCCAACGCTGCGGACCTCATGCCGGTTTCCCGCGCCCGTCGCGGTTCTCAACCGCGCCGTTGCCGCTTACGATGCCGGCCCGCTCCGGCGCATGCCCGCCAATCCCTTTCCGCTGTTCATCACGCTCCCGCTGGCGCGCCGGAAGAGCGGGGACGCTCGGCGCACCGGGGCGCAAAACCGGACCAGAACGCCTGATTCGACGGGCGCGCGCCGCGGCGCCCCAAGGAGGAAGCCCCATGACATCCGATGCCTATCCCCACGTCCAGCTCCACATCGACGGCGTCTGGCGCGATGCCGAAGGCGGGCGCCGCATCCCGGTCATCAATCCTGCGACGGAAGAGGAGATCGGCTCGGTTGCCCACTGCTCGCGCGCCGACCTCGACGCAGCGCTGGAGGCCACGGAGCGCGGCTTCGCGACCTGGAGCAAGGTGTCGGCCTTCGACCGGTCCAAGCTCATGCGCAAGGCCGCCGACCTGCTGCGCGAGCGCGCGGATGGCATTGCGCGGCTCATGACTCTCGAGCAGGGCAAGCCGCTCGTCGAGGCGCGGATGGAGACGCTCGCCGCCGCCGACATCATCGACTGGTTTGCCGAGGAGGCCCGCCGCGCCTATGGCCGGGTCATTCCCGCCCGCGCGCCCGGCGTCTACCAGCTTGTCATCAAGGAGCCGGTGGGGCCGGTGGCGGCCTTCACGCCCTGGAACTTCCCCATCAACCAGGTGGTGCGCAAGCTGTGCGGTGCCTTGGCGACAGGTTGCTCCATCATCGTGAAGGCCCCCGAGGAGACGCCGGCCTCGCCCGCCGAGCTGATCCGCGCGTTCGTGGACGTGGGCATTCCGGCCGGCGTCATCGGCCTCGTCTATGGCGTGCCGGCCGAGGTGAGCGAATATCTCATTCCGCACCCGACCATCCGCAAGATCACCTTCACCGGCTCGACCCCCGTCGGCAAGCGGCTGGCGGCGCTGGCGGGCGAGCATATGAAGCGCGCCACAATGGAGCTTGGCGGACACTCGCCGGTGATCGTTTTCGACGATGCGGACGTGACCGCCGCGGCCAAGCAGATCGCCGCCGCCAAGTTCCGCAATGCCGGGCAGGTGTGCGTCTCGCCGACCCGTTATCTCATTCAGGAGACGGTCTACGAAGAGTTCGTGGACGCGTTCGTCACCGTCGCCAAGGGGGTGAAGGTGGGCAATGGCCTGGAGGCCGGCACCACCATGGGCCCGCTCGCCAACGAGCGCCGCATCCCGGCCATGGAGGCGCTCATCGCCGACGCCCGCCAGAAGGGCGCGGAGGTGGCAACCGGTGGCGCGCGCATTGGAAACAAAGGCTATTTCTTCGAGCCCACGGTGGTCACGGGCGTCACTCGCGAGATGCGTATGATGAACGAGGAGCCGTTTGGCCCGCTCGCAATGATGCTGCCCTTCTCGGATTTCGAGGAAGCCGTCACCGAGGCCAACCGGCTGCCCTATGGCCTTGCCTCCTATGCCTATACCCGCTCGGCCAAGACCGCCCAGCAGGTGGCGCACCGGGTGCAGGCGGGCATGATGACCATCAACCATCTTGGCCTTGCGCTGCCTGAGGTTCCCTTCGGCGGCATCAAGGATTCTGGCTACGGCTCGGAAGGCGGCTCGGAGGCCATCGAGGCCTATCTGAACCCGAAGTTCGTGTCACAGGCCGGGGTGTAAGCCTCAGGCAGGAAATGACTTTCGCCGCCCTCCGGCTGGACTGGAGGGCGGCGGCGGTTCGGGCGGCTACACCAGCATCTGCATGTCGCCGTCCACCGCGATGGCCTGGCCGGAGATGGTCGAGCCCATCGGGGAGGACAGGAAAACCGCAACGTTGGCAAGGTGTTGCGGCGGGATGAGGCGCTTCAGCGAGGTGGCGGAGAGGGCCATCGTCTGCACCTCCTCCATGGACATGTTGCGCTCCCGCGCCTTGTTCTCGAACACCGATCGGATGCGCGGGCCGTCCACCGATCCGGGCAGTATGGCATTGGCACGTATGCCGAATTCGCCCAGCTCCATGGCCAGCGACTTGATGAAGCCCACCACGCCCCACTTCGCCGCCGCATAGGGCGAGCGGAGCGGAAAGCCGAAGCGGCCGGCGGCCGAGGAGAGGCCGATGATGGAGGCGTTTTCGCTCTCCTTCAGGGCCGGCACGGCGAGGCGGGTGACGTTGAAATGGCCGGTGATGTCCACCGCCAGAGTGCGGTCCCAATCCTCCGGCGAGATCTGGTCCACGCGGCCGGTGGGGCCAGCGATTCCCGCATTGTTTACAAGCACATCGAGCCCGCCGAGGCGGCCCAGCGCCCCGTCCATGAAGGCCGCGACGGAGGTGCGGTCGGACACGTCGCACCAGGTTCCCACCGCCCCCGGCGCGGTACTGCCTAAGGCCTCCAAAGCGGCATCGTCCACGTCGCAGACTTCCACCCTGGCCCCCTCATTCAGGAAGGCGCGGGCGATCTCCAGGCCGATGCCGCCGGCACCGGCGGTGACTATGACGCGGATGCCGGCGATGCCGAGGTCCATGGCGTTCTCCCTAGGTTTTCTAGTGGGGTGTCGGTGCTGTCAGGTGCCGGTTCGGGTGCAGTCAGCCTTGAATCAGTCCGGCAGCACGTCGCGCGAGAGGATGAAGTCGCCCGCGCTCCAGATATCCGCCACCAGGGCGTCGCGGGCCGCGTCCGAATCTCGGGCCTTGAGGGCGGCGACGAGGCGCTCGTGGTGGAGGTGGGCCTCCCCCTGCCGGACCCGCTCCGGGCCGGCGCGGAAGTCGAGGTTGAGGACGGGGCCGATCTGCAGCCAGAGGCCCTCGATCATGCCCATGAGGGTGGGCAGATGGGCGGCGCGGTAGAGGGCGAAGTGGAGGTCCTTATTGTGGCGCATGGCGGCGGCGCCATCCGGCCTCTTCTTGTCCCGCTCGGCGGCGAAGGCGCGCTCAAAGCGGACCACCTCGGCGATCTCCTCGGCGGTGGCCTCCCGAGCGGCGGTGGCGGCGGCGAGGCCTTCGAGGCTGGTGCGGATGAGGCGCAGCTCGGCGAAGCGGGCGCGGGACATGAGGGGCACGCGCACGGCGCGGTTGGGCAGCACTTCCAGCGCATTCTCGGCGACGAGGCGGGACACGGCTTCCCGCACCGGCATGGCGCTGGTGCCGATGGCTCCGGCGAGGCCGCGCAGGGTGAAGCGCTCGCCCGGCGCGGCGCGGCCGGAGAGCAGCAGCTCCTTCAGATCGCCATAGACCTGATCGGCCAAAGTCTGGCGGACGATGCGGCCGACACGGGCATCGAGCGTTTCCGCCGGCGCCTCGCCGCGGACCTCTGAGGCATCGCCGTCTCCGGCGGATGGTGTCTTGTGTTCCATGTTCCGCGTCTGCTATGTGTGATCACAGATAACAGATAGCCGAGCCAGTC
>JAYSCE010000314.1:0-5487 GCA_041915035.1 Xanthobacter sp. | reverse complement strand
AGGGCTTCAAGGAAGCCTACACCGCCTTCCGCGAAGGCGGCTGGAACGGCATCGCCTGCGATCCGCAATATGGCGGTCAGGGCCTGCCCGCGAGCGTGAACAAGCTGGTGGAAGAGATGCTCTGCTCGGGCAACCTCGCCTTCGGCATCTGCCCCGGCCTCACCCACGGCGCCTATCAGGCGCTGAAGGCCTATGCCTCCGAGGAGCTGAAAGAGCGCTTCCTGCCCAAGATGGTGGATGGCGTGTGGTCCGGCTCCATGTGCCTCACCGAGCCCCAGTGCGGCACCGACCTCGGCCTCGTGCGCACCAAGGCCGAGCCGCAGGCGGATGGGTCCTACAAAGTCACCGGCAACAAGATCTTCATCTCCGCCGGCGAGCAGGACATGACGGAGAACATTGTCCACCTGGTGCTCGCCCGCCTGCCGGACGCGCCCAAGGGAATCAAGGGCATCTCCCTGTTCCTCGTCCCGAAGTTCCTGCCGAAGGTGGACGGGTCCGTCGGTCCACGCAACGGCGTGCTCTGCACCGGCATCGAGCACAAGATGGGCATCCACGGCTCGTCCACCTGCCAGATGTCGTTCGACGAGGCCACCGGCTGGCTCGTGGGCGAGCCCCACAAGGGCATGCGCGCCATGTTCGCCATGATGAATTCGGAACGCCTCTCCGTGGGCACGCAGGGCCTCGGCCTCGGCGAGGCGGCCTATCAGGCTGCCGTCGTCTACGCCAAGGAGCGCCTGCAGGGCCGCGCCCTTTCCGGCGCCAAGCACCCGGACAAGCCGGCCGATCCGATCATCGTGCATCCCGACGTGCGCCGCACGCTGATGACCATGCGCGCCTACAACGAGGGCTGCCGGGCGCTCGCTGGCTGGGTCGCCCGCGCGCTCGATCTGATGGAGCGGGCGGAGGACCCGGAGGAGCGCAAGCGCGCTGAGGACTTCACGGCTCTGATGACGCCCATCGTGAAGGCCCTGTTCACCGACCTCGGCTTCGAGGCGACCTCCATGGGCATGCAGGTCTATGGCGGGCACGGCTACATCCGCGACCACGGCATGGAGCAATATGTGCGCGATGCCCGCATCGCCATGATCTACGAGGGCACCAACGGCGTGCAGGCGCTGGACCTCGTGGGCCGCAAGCTGCCGGCGCACATGGGCCGCTATTTGCGCTCCTTCTTCCATCCCGTGCTGAACTACATGGATGCGAAGCTGGATGACGAGAATCTCGGCCCGCTCATCACCCCCCTGTCCAAGGCGTTCGGCGCGCTCCAGCTCGCCACCGCCCATATCGCGGAGAAGGGGCTGAAGGACCCGGAGGAGGCCGGCGCCGCCGCCACCGAATACCTGCGGCTGTTCGGCCTCGTGGCGCTGGGCTACATGTGGGTGCGCATGGCGGAAGTGGCCTACGAGAAGCGCGTCTCCAATCCGGATGACGCGGCCTTCTATGACGCCAAGATCGTCACCGCGCGCTTCTTCATGGAGAAGCTGTTGCCCGAGGTGGCCGCCCTGTGGGGGTCCATCAAGGCCGGCAAGGGCGCAATGATGGCGCTGGACGAGGCGATGTTCTGATGTTTGCGGGAGATTGTGCCGGCTGAGGCTGGTGTCCTCCTCCTTCAATCCATCTTCACCGTTATGGCCGGGCTTGTCCCGGCCATCCACGTGGTAAGTCCGGGAACGCATATACGACCGGTATCCCAAGGGCGCGACGTGGATGCCCGGCACAAGGCCGGGCATGATAGCGGCAACAGCTCCGCGATCATTCATGCACAAGGACATTCCATGGCCGATCTTTCCTCCCTCGTCGAAGCCATCCGCGAGCGCGCCGAAGCTCTCTCGGAGCTCGGCTACAAGGTGCGCTTCGACCTCAGCGACACTGGCGAGGCGATCCTGCTCGATGCCACCGGCGGCGGCGTCGAGGTGGGCGAGGGCACGGGCGAGGCGGATGCGGTGCTGAAGCTCTCCACCGATACGCTGGACAAGCTCATCACCGGCCGCATCGGCCCGATGATGGCCTTCTCCACCGGCCGCCTGAAGGTGGAAGGCTCGCAGGGCGTCGCCCTGAAGCTCGCCGGCCTGCTCGACAAGGACTGAGCCGGGAACGGCAGGGCCGCGCTTTCCGCCCAGCCCCGTCTCCCCTCAGTCGTTCGCCGTCGCGGTGGTCACCCCGCCGGCGGCAAGCGCCTGCATGAGCGTCTGGCGCAGCGCCTTATCCTCGGCGGCATGGCGCGCGCCGGTGACGGAGAGATGGTCGCCGTCCACATAGAAGAAGCGCGTGCCCTCCCCCGCGGTGCAGCGGTCGTCGCGGCAGAAGATGTCCGCCATGCGGAAGGCCGAGACGCCGGGATGCCGGCTGGCGGTAGCCGTGATGACGTCGTTGCCGAAGCCGACGATGCCGAGCGCGTCGGCGCGTGGCTGGCTCATGCAGGCCGCGGCGCCGTCCGTCCGGTTGAACTCGTGGGTCGCGACGCAGCCGGCCGGTGCCGGCTTGTATTCCGGCGACTGGCCCAGCACGATCACCTGCGGCCCCATCTGGCGCAGCTCGGCGACGGTGCGCTCCATCATGTGGGTGAACACCTGCTTGCTGGTGGCCCGGTCGCGTGTCAAGCCGCCCGGCACCTCTTCGCTGACGAGGGAGAAGCCGGTGCCGGACCGCGTCGTCCACAGAGACCAGCGGCTCACCAGCACCACCACCTTGGGCTTCACGCGGCGAATCTCCTCCATGACGGCCGAGACGTAGCTGGCGCAGACGGCGCCGTTGTTATGCTCCTGCCGCGCGATCCCGCCAATCAGCGGCGGGCAGCCAGCCATGGTCTGGAGGCGTGCCGTGAGCCCGAGCTTCTGGACAATTTCCGCGAGGCCGAGGAAGGTCGCGCCGGCGTGGGAATCGCCCCACACCAGCACGTCGTAGCTGCCCTTCGCGGCCCCCGGGCCGACCGCGCAGGTGGCGATGGGCTGCATCTGGTCGGGTGTCCAGAAGCGGGCGTTGTTGTTGCAGGCACGCTGGAACGGGCTGCGATCGTCCGCCGCCGCCTCGGCCGCCGCGCCCAGCGGCGAGATGGGGAACACGCCCCTTCCGACCTTCTGGAGCGCGAGGGCGACGACCACCGTGAGCAGGATGGCGCAGGCTCCGGCGCCGACGCGCAGCATCCTCCGCCCGCCCAGCGCGCTGCCGCGCCGCAGCGGCGTCTCCACATATTTCAGCGAAAGGCCGGAGATGAGGCCGGCCAGCAGGATCAGGATGCCGGACTCGATATAGGTGGAGTGCCGCCCCTTCCAGATGGCGAAAAGCACCAGAATGGGCCAGTGCCACAGATAGAGCGCGTAGGAGATGCGGCCCACATAGACCATGCCCTTCAGGCTGAGCACGCGCGCGACGATACCGTTCGGCGCGAATCCGCCGGATAGAATGATGGCCACCGCGCCCAGCACCGGCGGCAGCGCCCACAGGCCGGGGAAGACGGTTTGCTTGTCGTAGGCGAACACCGGCACCACGATGGCCAACGCCCCTGCGATGGCGAGCCATGACGCAGCCTTTTCCGGCAGGCGCGGCAGCGCGACCATGGCGAGGAGCGAGCCCGCCAGAAGCTCCCACGCCCGGCTCTGCAGCAGGAAGAAGGCGGCCGACTGCTCGCTCTCGACGATGCTCTCGGCATAGGCGAGCGAGCCCAGCGCGATGCAGGCCAGCACGCCGACCGCGAGCCTGCGGCCGCCCAGCTTCATCAGCACGAATAGGACGAGCGGGAAGAAGATGTAGAACTGCTCCTCCACCGCCAGCGACCACAGATGCAGCAACGGCACTTCGTCGGCGGCGGGGCCGAAATAGTTGAGCAGGCTCTCGAAATGGATGTTGGCGAAGAACAGAGCCGAGGGCACCAGCGTGCCCACATAGCCCTGCATCTGCCGCGGCATCAGGATGAGCGCTGCGAACAGCGTCGTCGCCGCCATCATGAGGAACAGCGCGGGGAAGATGCGGCGGATGCGGCGGTCGTAGAAATCCACCAGCGAATAGGTGCCCGCCGTCATCTCCTGATGGAGGATGGACGTGATGAGAAAGCCGGAGATGACGAAGAAGACGTCGACGCCGATATATCCACCGGTGAAGGGCGGAATGCGTGCATGGAACAGAACCACGCTGCCGACGGCGATGGCCCGAAGGCCGTCGATGTCGGACCGGTAGGCCAGACTCATCCTGGTGTCCTTGATCGGCGCGCCCGACGCGCGCGCACCCGCGGCGACCGCCTTACCGTCAAAATCTGGCTTGGGCAAATCACGCGGAAACCCGCCGCGCCGCCCGTCCGGGGCTGACGCAGCGTTCGTCAGGGGTCAGCGCAGCCACGCTCCAGCTGGGGACATGCGTGGCCGCCGGGGGTAGGCGGAAACCGGTGAGACGCCCACTCAGTCCTTCGCCGTGGCGGGAGCGAGCGATGCGCTCGTGTTGCCGCCTTCGCCCAGCGCCTTGAGCAGGGCCGTGCGGAGCGCGGGGTCCTGGCTCATGTGATGGGACCCGGTAGCGGACAGGTGGTCGCCGTCCACGTAGTAGAATTTTTCGCCCTCGCCGGCGCGGCAGATGCCGTTCCGGCAGAAGACGTCGGAAAGGAGGAAGGTGGTGGTGCCGGGGAAGGTCGCCGCCGCCGTGGTGATCATCTCGTTGCCGACGCCCACCACCTTCTCCACCGCCGCGCTCGGCAGCTCGAGGCAGTTGCCGAGCTTGCTGCGGTTGTAGAACTCCTTCTCGGCCACACAGCGGCCGGGCGAGCGGGCGAATTCCGGCGGCTGGCCCACCAGCACCACGTGGATGCCGAGGCCGGACAGTTCCTTCAGCGTGCGGTCCAGCATGTGGGCGAACACCTTCTGGCTCACCTCGCGGGAGCGCACGCCGCCGCCCGGCACCTCGTCGGAGGTGAGGGTGAAGGCGGGGCCGGCCTTGGTCGTCCACATGGCCCAGCGGCCCACCAGCACGGCGACCTTGGGCTTGATGCGGCGGATTTCCTTGAGCACCTCGGCGTTGAAGGTAGTGCAGGTCCAGCTCGGCATGTCGTCGCGATGGGCCTGTCCGCCAATCAGCGGCGGGCAGCCGGCCATGGTCTGGAGGCGGGCGGTGTGGCCGAGGGCGGCCACCTGCTCGGCGATGCCGACGAAGGAGGCGCCGGCGTGGGAATCGCCCCACACCACCACGTCATATTCGCCCTTGGCCGCGCCCGGCCCCACCGAGCAGGCCGACGCCGGGTTCAGTGCGGCCGCGCTGAAGCCCTTGGGCGAGTTGTTGCAGGAGCGGCTGAAGGGGCTCCTGTCCTCCATGGCCGCCTCGGCGCGGGCGCCCAGCGGGGAGATGGGATAGAAGCCGCCGCCCAGCCTTTCGAACAGCACGCCCACGGCCAGCGTCATGGCCATCGCCATAATGCCAGCCGCGAACCGCGCCCGGCGCTTGCCGCCGAGCGAGCCCGCGTGGCGCAGCGGCGTCTCCACGTATTTCAGCGACAGGGAGGCGAAG
>JAYSCE010000313.1:0-5494 GCA_041915035.1 Xanthobacter sp. | reverse complement strand
CCTGCCCCTGCTCGACGCGGACAAGCGCGCCCTGCGCCAGATCGTGCTCAACCTGCTCTCCAATGCAGTGAAGTTCACGCCCGCTGGCGGGCGGGTGCAGGTGGGGGTGCGGCTGCAGGGCGACGAACTCATCATCCGCGTCCGCGACACCGGCCCCGGCATGCGCCCGGAAGACGTGGCGCGCCTCGGCGAGCCGTTCTTCCAGGCCGGCGACTGCATCCAGAAGGCCCGGGGCTCGGGGCTCGGGATCGCGGTGGTGAAGGGGCTGGTGAAGCTGCACGACGGCGATGTGCGGGTGGAAAGCGCGCTCGGCCGGGGGACCAGCGTTTCGGTGAGCCTGCCGGTGGCGGCAACAGCTGAAGCGAGGGGACAGGGACAGGGGGTCATTGCGCCGTTTCCGGCGCGGATCGAAGACACACGGGCAAAGAGGACCGCATGAAGCTGGAAACAGCCACCGCAAACGCAGCGCCCCCGGAACTCGCCGAGGCCGCCGAGGCGGAGGAGACCGCGCGGCAGGCGCGCCGGCTGCGCCGTCTCGACGTGATGGCGGCGCTGGTGGCACTGGCGGGCAGCGGCGCCTTCCTCGCGAACGTCCTCGTCCTTCAGACCGCGCCGCCGAGCGCACCGCTGCCCATGGCGCGTCCGGCCGGAGCCGGCAAGATCAACCACACCACGGTCCCGCTCACGTCCACGGGCACGGGAACCGCGACCGCCTCGGCCCCCACGCCTGCGGGCGGCGCCACCAGCGGCTCGCTCGGCTATCTCTCCATCCGTACCTCTGTGACGGGCACCGCTGCCCCGCTTGTCCCGGCCACCGGCGCGCGCTCCGCCGATGCCCGCAGCGAGCCGCCGCCCGCCCGCCCGCCCGCCGGCCTGGCTTCGGCTGGAGACATCACCGGCGCGGTACGCCCGCCGGCGGACGTGGGCGCCTCGCCGCGCATCCTGTCGGTGCAGAAGGCGCTGGCGAAGCTCGGCTACGGCCCCCTGAAGGTGGACGGCCGACCCGGCGGCGAGACCCGGGCGGCCATCGTGCGCTTCCAGCGCGACCGCAACCTGACCGCCGACGGTGAAATCACCGACAAGCTGGTACGCGAACTGGGCGCCGTCTCCGGCATGGCGCTGAACTGATGGCGCGTCCCTGAATGCGCCTCAAGAGCGCGATCTTCGTCTCCGCCCTCATCCGCCGCTGCCAGGTGGAAGGGGCTTTCGCGGCCCTGCTGCGCAAGGGAGCGGAGGAGGCTGGCGCCATCTTCGTGAAGGTGGCCCGCCTCGACGGCACCGCCGCACTCTACGGCCCGGCGCCGCAGACCGCCTTCGACGAGTCTTTTCCGGCCGACCGCAAATTCTCCGTGCTGGTCGCCCCCGGCAGCCCTGAGGCGGACGCCGACGCCCGCATCGCCCGGGAGGCGAAGTTCGACCCCGACATCTTCGTGGTGGAGATCGAGGACCGGGCGGGGCGGCACTTCCTGGAGCTGGTGGAATAGGACGGGACGGAGGGAGCGAGATTCCTCGGCGTTTGCCTCGCCACACACGGGGTCCCAGCCCCATTAACGGCCGGTTCACCAAACGTTAAGCTTCACGAAACCATAAGGACCGCAGCGACGTTGTGATCACGGCTCTCGATGGAGGATCAGGGCATGAACACGGTCATTGCGTTTCCCGACACGGCCCGCCAGCCGGCGCGGCGCGGATCGTCCCGCCCGGATCGCGGCACCGGCCGACCGGAAGGGGCGGAGATCGTCATCCTGCCGGTGGTTCGCATCGAGCGCCACGTCTCGGCGCTGCCCGGACCGACCCCCGAGGCAGCCCCTCTCTTCCGGCCGCGCCTCAGCCACTGAATTCCGGCAAACGTCGCGTCAGTTCAACGGCGCGCAGGTCGCGGCCTCGAGCTGCCGACGTACCAGTTCCCGCATACCGCGCTCGCGCACGAAGGCGCGCACCGCGACGATCCCCTCCCGCGAGGGGGATTCGATCACCAGCCGGTCGGCGGCGGTGATTTCCTCGTCTTCGGGCAGAGCCGCCTTCTGCTTGGTGGTCATCAAGTCCAGTTCGATTACCTTGCCGGCCGCCTGGTCGCTCAGCGCATAGAAGGCAAGCGCCTCCGAGGTGTAGAAGGAGACGGAGGTGTAGTCGGCGGTCGCCGGCACGCGCACCTTCAGCGGCGCCCCCGACAAATCATAAAGACATACGGCCGAGATGAAGGCCGGGTCCGTCATGGGCAACGGCTGCTCCTGCGGGGTCGGGTCCGGCAGCAGGGTCAGCACGTTGGATTCCATCAATTCGGAGAGCCGCGCATAAGCATTGCGCTCGGCCAGCGCCGGCATGGCGAGGATGGAGACGATATGGGCGATGGCGCCCAGCACCACCGAGAAGGCAATGAACAGCAGCAGCTGCCCCGGCGTGCCGAGGCGCGGCCGCACGAAGCGGGGCCGCGCGACGTGCGGACGCGGCAGCCGCGAGAACAAGCGGCCGATGAGCCGGCCGCCGCGCGCCGCGACCTCGGATGCCTCCCCCCGCAGATCACCGAGGGTGGTCACAGGCAGGCCTCCCGCGTGATGCGGGGCAACACGGCGGCATCCGCGCCCGAAGTGAAGGAGAAGGGCGCATCATAGAGCCGCAGCGCCACCTTCAGCCGCGGCCGCGCGCCGGTGGGCAGCCAGTTGCCGGTACGCGCCCGCGGCGAGAGCCGCACGTCGATGGCGCCGTTGTCGCGATAGACCACCTCGGCGCTGGTGAAGCCGAAGCGCCCGGCGTCGTTGGGAATGAGATTGCCGTCCTGATCGGTGACGGTGAGCGTCCACAGCCGCGCCTGCGGCAGCACGCCGACGATGCGCGTCTCGCAACGGCCGTCCAGCGGATTGCCGGCATCGTCCGTGGTGGCAAGGAAGACGAGGCCGTCGGCGAGTTCCAGCGGCAATTCCCCCGACCGCGCGACGAAGGCACGGGCATAGGGATCGGCCTTCGAGGTGCCAGACCGCGGCCAGCCCTCCCAGGCACCGACGCGCACGCTGTCGAGCCCCCGCGAATGGGTCACGGAAAACCACGTGACGCCCAGCCCGAGGATGGTGGCGATGAGGAGCGTGAAGGCGAGCGGCAGTAGGCGCACGGGAGGTCCGAAGCTATCCGCCCCTTATCTAGCCCACAAAGCCGGCGCGGGCAAAAGCCGGCACCGGGACGGCCCTGCCTAGCTCACTTGCCCTCGACGCTCACTTGCCCTCGAAGCGCGGCGGCGTCTTTTGCACGAAGGCCTTCACGCCGGCGGCGAAATCCTCGGTGCGGGCGCTGGCGATGAAGGCATCGCGCTCGGCATTGAGCTGCTCGGAAAGGCTGTGGCCGAAGGACGAGCGCAACAGGTGCTTGATGCGGCCATAGGCCAGCGTCGGCCCTTCGGCGAGGCGCTTCGCCAGCTTGTCCGTCTCCGCTGCGAGTTCGGCGGCCGGAACCACCTTGTTCACAAGGCCGAGCCGCAGCGCCTCGTCCGCCTCCACGGTATCAGAGAGGAGTGCGATCTCCATCGCCTTGCGCAGCCCCACCACGCGCGGCAGCGAGAAGGTGGAGGAGCCGTCCGGCGAGGTGCCGATGCGGGTGTAGGCCAGGGTCATCTTCATGTCGTCGGCGGCGATGGCGAGATCGGCGGCCAGCGCCACCGAGACGCCCGCCCCGGCCACCGCGCCGTGCAGGCTGGCGATCACCGGCGCCGGCATGGCGGCCAAAGCCAGGATGGCGTGGTGGAACGGCTCGATGATGGCGCTCACCACCTTGGGCGCATCCGGCCCCGCCGCGTGGAACCGTGCCACGTCGCCGCCGGCAAGGAACGCCCGCCCCTCCCCCGAGAGCACCACGACGCGGACGGTCTCGTCCCGACTCACCTTGTCCACCGCCGCCGCGAGGGCCAGCACGGATGCCTCGTCCAGCGCATTCAACACGTGCGGACGGTTGAACCGGATACGGGCAATCCCGTCCGCGATATCGAGGCGGACTGGGCTGTTCTCGGGCGTCATGGGCTGTTCCTCGGGCAGTTCTTGTCTGGCCGCGCGGGCGCGGGCCACGCCGCCAAGCTGCCAAAGGTACCCGCGCGCAGCAAGCCGGACCGAGGTGCGGAGCCAGGCACCTTTTAAGTCTACTAATTCAGTAGATTTTGTGTGGGTTATTTCCCTATTGCGCATCAAAACGCGGTAATTTAGATTAAGACATAAGTTTTCTGGATAATTAGCGCTCTCCCGCTGTGAGTTGGGAATATGGGGCGCACGGAGCACGCCATGACCTCGCCTTTGCAGCGCAAGCTGAAGATCGCCGGCCCCACCGTTGTCACCGCCAACCGGCTCGCCGATGGCGCGGTGGTGTGGCTGAGCCCCGCCGGCGGCTGGACCGACAGCATCGGCGCGGCGGCCGTGGAGTCCACCAGCGAGGACGTGCTGCGCCTGCTCGATATCGCCCATGGCGACGAGAACACTGCCGTCGGCGCCTACCCGGCCCCGGTCCGCATCGGTGCGGACGGCTCGATCGAGCCGGCGAACCTGCGTGAGCGCATCCGTGTGAGCGGCCCGACCGTCGCGCTGCCGGCCGGCGCCTCCGCGGCCGCCTGAAGCCGGCGTCCCGCCGCTCCCGCATCTGCCGATATCGAGCCCCGAGCCCTATCATGTATGTCTATGACGAGTTCGATCGCGCCTTTCTTCAGGAGCGCGTCGCCGAGTTCCGCGATCAGGTGGAACGCCGCCTGGCGGGCGAAGTGAACGAGGAGGAGTTCAAGCCGCTCCGCCTCATGAACGGCGTCTATCTCCAGCTCCACGCCTACATGCTCCGGGTGTGCATTCCCTACGGCACCCTCTCCGCGCGCCAGCTGCGCGCGTTGGCGGCGGTGGCGCGCAAGTATGACCGGGGCTATGGCCACTTCACCACGCGGCAGAACATCCAGTTCAACTGGATCAAGCTGGCCGAGCTGCCGGACGCCATGGCCGACCTCGCCGAGGTGGGCATCCACGGCATCCAGACCTCCGGCAACTGCATCCGCAACACCACTACAGACCCGTGGGCCGGCGCTGCCGCCGACGAGGTGGAGGACCCGCGCCTCTATGCCGAGGTGATCCGCCAGTGGTCCACGCTGCACCCGGAATTCACCTACCTGCCGCGCAAGTTCAAGATCGCCATCACCGCGGCGAAGCACGACCGCGCCGCCATCCGCGTCCATGACGTGGGCCTGCGCCTGCACAAGCGCGATGGCAAGACCGGCTTCGAGGTGAGCGTGGGCGGCGGGCTCGGCCGCTCGCCCTATATCGGCAAGACCATCCGCGAGTTCCTGCCCGAGGAGGACCTGCTCTCCTATCTGGAAGCGATCCTGCGCACCTACAATCTCGGCGGCCGGCGCGACAACATCTACAAGGCGCGCATCAAGATCCAGGTGCATGAGATGGGCGCCGAGGCCTTCGCGCAGAAGGTCGAGGCCGAATGGGCCGAGATCCGCGACGGGGCGCTGAAGCTGGACACCGCCGCGCTC
>JAYSCE010000312.1:0-5507 GCA_041915035.1 Xanthobacter sp. | reverse complement strand
ATGAGGATTGAGATCAGGCGGCTTCGAGATAGACTTCGAAGCAGTCGTTGTAGAGAACGTCGCCCTTGTCCGGGATGTCCGACCACAGGTCGCGCGTCTTGAACTTGACGAGGTAGACCGGCTGGGTCGTGGAGATGCCGTCGGTGGGCACGTTGTCGGCGTAGAGATAGGCGCCCTTGTAGACGGTATCGATCACGCCGACCTTGTTGCGCAGATATCCGGGCAGCCGGGTGTGGACCGCGGGGGGCATGTCCTTCACGCGCACCTTGTCGCCGACCTTGAACAGGGGATCCACCGCCACGTCCCGATAGGGGTTGGCGCCGGTGTAGAAATACTCGATCACGCGCTCGGTGACGGCATTGTCCCCGGAATTGGGGAGTGGCGCGTCAGGATACTCAAGAAAGTGCTTGGTGCGCTCCTCAAGCTCTTTCTCGGAAATATAGCTCTTCGACACCAGGAAATGGCACATGCCGCCGAGCCATTTGATGTAGTAGCGATACTTGAAGTAATCGAGCGGGCTCATGCCTTCGGCGAGGACCCGAAGATCCGGCCAGGCCCAGATGCCCGTGCCCATCATGGTGGTGTGGACCGCGAAGAGCTGGGCCTCCCACGGCTCCACGAACACGCGCTTCTCGACGGCCACGGGGCCCAGATTTTCGATGCCCCCGAGGAAATGTTGAACTTTCATGCCGACGCCTCTCTCTGCCATGCCTGCGATCCCAGGCGGATCGCGAGCCTCGGTTGATCCGCCCCTGCCGCCGCGACGGGCGGCCCGCGGAGCGGCGGAACACGAGGAGCCAGGCTTTCAAGGTCGACGAAGATGATCGCCAACGCAAAAAAGCCCGTCAGCACCTCGCTGCGGGCGGCTTTGCCACTGATCCATAAATCATGCTGGCGGCGTCTTGATGAGCGTCCTTGCTCGACGACCATGAAAACAGTGCGACGCAGCAAAAGAACTGTCAAGCGCGAATTTTGAGGCGCCGCCTTTAGCGTGGAAGCCAGGATTTCAACCGGAGATACAAGCACCGTCGCACCGTGGCCATCGGCTCTCGCCATTTATGCCCCCTTGGTGCGAACCAGCCGCATTTGTGCTTGACACCCGGCCGGCGCACAGTCAGGCTAATTCATAGGCGATAGGCAAGGCTGCCTATTAAGTCGCCACTTGCGAACACACATTCGGGACAGACCCCGTGGCGATGCAGCCCTCAGGCCGAACGGCCCGAGGGCGTTTTTGTTTGCGGCAAGGCGCGGTTGACCGCGGCCATTTGCGGCGGACGGACATCGAGCGGGGCAACCGGCAACGGACACCTGCGGTGAGGGAAATGGCGAGACCCAGCTATCGGATCGGCCTGATGTTCTCTACCACGGGACCCTACAGCACGGTCGCTGGCGCCATGCTCAACGGCGCGCTGCTTGCGGTGTCGGAGATAGGCGAAGCGGGGCCGCTCGAGCTGGTGCCCGTAGTCGTCGATCCGGGCGGCGACCTCTCGCGCTACACGGCGCTGAGCGGCCAGCTCCTCGCCGAAGGGGTGCGCCATGTGGTGGGGTGCTACACCTCGTCGAGCCGCAAGGAGGTCATCCCCTGCTTCGAAAAGCATGACGGGATGCTCTGGTATCCCTCCCATTACGAGGGCTTCGAGAGCGCCGACAATGTCGTCTACACCGGAGCGGCGCCGAACCAGCATATCCTGCCGCTGATCGACTACCTCATGTCCACCTTCGGCGACCGCGCCTTCTGCGTCGGCTCGAACTACATCTGGGCGTGGGAAAACAGCCGCATCCTGCGCGAGACGGTGACGGCGCGCGGCGGCACGGTGGTGGCGGAGCGCTATCTCCCCGTGGGCGAGACAGACCTGCGAAAGCTCGTGGATGCGGTGATCGAGGCGCGGCCCAGCTTCGTCTTTTCCTCGCTCATCGGGGTCAGCGGCCTCGCTTTCCTCAGCGCGCTGCGCCACGCCTGCCTCGCGCGCGACATCGACCAGCCGGCCACCATGCCGGTGGCGAGCTGCAACCTCTCCGAGCCCGATCTCGACGAGCTTGAGCCGGAGGCCCGCGACGGCCACATCTCCTCCAGCGTCTATTTCTCGGCCCTGCGCAATCCGGTGAACGACGCCTTCGTCTCCCGCCACGCCGCGGCCTACCCTTCTGCGCCCTTAACCTCGGCGGATGCGGAAGCCTCCTACATCGCGGTGAAGCTGCTGGCTGGCGCGCTGGCCGAGGCTGGCACCGACGAAATCCTCGCCGTGAAGGCCGCAGTAGCGCGCCAACGTCTCGCCGCGCCCCAGGGCGATGTGTGGGTGGATGCGGAGACGATGCACCTGCACCTCACGCCGCGCATCGGCCGCTCGCGCGGCACTGAATTCGACATCATCCGCGAGGAGCCGGCGCCCATTCGGCCCGATCCCTATCTGGTGCGTTCCTCACCCACCGACAGCTGGTTCGCATCCGCGCCGCGGCTGCGGGTCGCCAAGTAAGAGGCCGGCCAGCCATGTCGCGCAACCTCCTCCAGAACTTCCGCGGCGCCCGCGCCCTCATCGTCGCCTCCGGCGAAGGCGGCATCGACACGCTGGAGAGCGTGCTCGGCAAGCTCGGCCTGATGGTCGCCCGCGCGGATGCGCCGGAGGCGGGCCGCCATCTTGACCTCGCCTCGGTGGAGGAGCGCGCGGACCTGCTCTTCATCGACGGCGATCTCGACAGCGTGTTGCCCTGTGATCTCGGCGCAGCCCGCACCCCGCCGGTTCCGGTGATCGGGCTGGTCGGCATCGAGGCGCCGGGCCGGCTGAAGGCGCTGATGAACCAGGGCGCCACGGCCTTCCTGCGCAAGCCCGTCTATGCCGGCGCCGTCTACACCACGCTGTTCCTCGGCGTGAACCAGTATCTGCTGCGCAAGGAGATGGCGAGCGAGCTGAACGCCCAGCAGGATCGCCGCCGCCGCCGCAAGGCGGTCATCAAGACCATCCTGCTGCTGATGGATGAGCATCAGGTGGACGACGACGAGGCCTATGTCATGCTCCGCCGCGACAGCATGCGCCGGCGCCAGAGCCTCGAGGATTATTGCGAGGACTACATCTCCGGCCGGTCGAAGCTGACCGCGTCCTCGCCCGAAGCCGAGCCGCGCACCGCGGCCCGGCGCTGACCCTACCGACCCACATCCCGACGGAGCCGCCCGGCTCCGCGCACGTGGCAGCTGCCAGCGACGCCAGCCCGCCCGCAAGGAGAAGGCATATGTCCCGGCATCTGACACCGCCCCCCTATTCCCCGCCGGATCCGGCCTGGCTCGAAGGCTCCATCATGGCCGCCCGCGGCGAAGCCAAGGGGCGCGCCGGCGAACGCTACGAGATCACCGAGGCGAGCCAGGGCAAGTATCACTACGTCTACGGCCCCTATGCCACGCCTGTGCTGCGCGTGGATCCGGGCGCGGTGGTCAGCGCCGAGACGCACGACGCCATGGAAGGGCAGATCAAGAACGAGAGCGACAAGCCCTCGGAAATCCTCAACTTTCCCTTCCTCAACCCGCAGAACGGGCCGATCTTCGTCAACGGCGCGGAGAAGGGCGACTGCCTCGCCGTCTACATCCACGACATCGTGCCGCGCGGGCCGCAGCCCATCGGCACCACCTGCATCATGCCGGAATTCGGCGGCCTCGTCGGGACGGGCGACACCGCGATCCTCAATGCGCCGCTGCCGGAGATCGTGAAGAAGCTGCACGTGGATCCTAAGACCGGCGTGCGCTGGAATGAGCGAATCAGCCTGCCCTACCAGCCCTTCATCGGCACCATCGGCACCGCGCCGGAGATCGAGGCCATTTCCTCTCTCGTCCCGGACTATTACGGCGGCAACATGGACCTGCCGGACGTCGCCCCGGGCGCCATCATCTACCTGCCGGTGCATGCGCCGGGCGCTCTGCTCTATCTCGGCGACTGCCACGCGACGCAGGGCGACGGAGAACTCTGCGGGTTCGCCATTGAGCATCCCACCGTGACCACGGTGCAGATCGACCTCATCAAGGGGTGGAATTTCCGCTGGCCGCGGCTGGAGACGCACGACCGCATCATGACCATCGGCTCCGGCCGTCCCATGGAGGACGCGGCCCGCATCGCCTATCGCGAGCTGGTGCGCTGGATGGCCGCCGATTACGGCTATGACGAGCTGGAGGCCTACATGCTGCTGACGCAGGCGGGTCATCTGCGCGTCGGCAACATGGTCGACCCGAAGTACACACTCGGCGCCTCCGTAGACAAGACGCTCCTCGGCGCGGCCTGATCCGGGCGCGTTGGCAACGGCTCCGGCGATCACCTGATCGCCGGTCGCCTCCGGCCGAGTCGCCTACGCCAGCAGATTCCGCCACTCGGGATGACGGCGGAACTGCGCGGCCACGTAGGAGCAGAGCGGGGTGATCCTGAACCCTTGAGCGCGCGCATCGGCGATGAGCGCATCCACAAGGCGCGCCGCGATCCCCTGCCCCTCGTAGGCTGGCGGGACGCCGGTATGGGTGACGACGAGCGAACCATCAGCACGGCGCTGGTAGCTCATTTCCGCTTCTGCGCCCCCGCCGAGGCGGATCACGTACCGGCCCCCGCCGGGTCCGTCCTCACGCTGAACCTCTTGGTGGGCATCTCGGCTGGCGTCGCTCATGGGGCCTCCTCGGTGGTGCTGCCGCGACCACGACGGCGAGACTACCCCATCAGTTCATTCCGCGCGCCGGCCCGCGAGCGTGCGGAACGCATCCGCCAGCCGCTCCTTGGAAAGCGGCTGTACGAAGTTGCGCAGATAGGGCGCGGTGTCCCAGGACACGGAGACGATGCCGTCGACCACCGCGCCAGTCTCCACCCCGAAATCCTCCAGCGCGCGCGGCAGGTTGAGGCGAGCATAGAAGGCCAGCATGTCGGCCATGAAATCGGCGTCGCGGCCCTCCGCCAGCAATTGCACCAGAAGCCCCAGGGCCACCTGCTCGCCATGCAGCGCCCGCGCGACCTCCGGCACGGTGGAAAAGCCACGCGTGAGCGAGTGGGCGATGGAGAGCCCCCCGCTCTCGAAGGCAAGGCCGGAAAGGAGAATGGTCGCCTCCACCACCCGCTCCACCGCCGCGTCCGCCGTCTTGCGCGCCACGGCGGCGACCGCCGCCTCCCCGTCCGCGCGGATGGTGCGGTAGCACGCATCGGCAATGGTGACGGCGAGCGTGGTGGGGCGGGCCTTGAAGAAATTCAGGCCGCCGGCGGCAGCACACTGCTCGACTTCGAACTTCTTGGACAGCGCATCGCCGATGCCCGCCACGAAGAAGCGCGCTGGGGCCTGCACGATGACGGACGTATCCACAAGCACCGCATCGGGATTGGCATCCATCAGCCGCACTCCGCTCAGCACGTGGTCGGTCGTGTAGACCACCACGAGGCGCGAGGTGGGGCTGTCGTTGGAGGCGATGGTGGGCACGATGACGAGCGGCGTGCGCAGCGCGATCCGAACGCCCTTGGCGGTGTCGATGGCCTTGCCGCCGCCGACGCCGATCA
>JAYSCE010000311.1:0-5515 GCA_041915035.1 Xanthobacter sp. | reverse complement strand
CCGGATCTCGCCTACGTCATCCTTTTCCTGCCCATGGTGGTGGTGCTCGCCGTGCGGCCCCAGGGCTTCTGCGGGAGGCAAGCCGCATGAAAACCTCCGGCCTCAAGACCCTCGGCATCCTCCTCCTCTGCGCGGCGGCGGTTCCCCTCGTGCTACCCGGGCCGTTCTATCTGTCCATCGCCACGCAGGTTCTGGTCTACGGCCTGTTCGCGGTGAGCGTGAACCTCATCGCCGGCTATTGCGGCATGGTCTCGCTGGGCCACGCGGCCTTTCTCGGCATCGCCGGCTATGCCTTCGCGCTGCTGACGACCAGCACCGGCTGGCCGCTCTGGGCGGCGATCCCGGCGGCGGTGGGCCTGTCAGTGGTGGCGGGCGCGCTGTTCGGCCTCGTGGCGCTGCGCACCTCGGGCCTGAGCTTCCTGATGATCACCCTCGCGCTCGGGCAGATCGTGTGGGGCGTCGCCTTCCGCTATGTGGACCTCACCAATGGCGAGAACGGCATCTCTATGCCCCGCGTCCAGGGGCTGCTGGCCAACGGCACGGGGCTTTACTACCTGTGCCTCGTGGTGACGGGAGGCTGCCTCGCGCTCGTCACCATCCTTGCCGGCTCGCCGCTCGGCGCGTCCATGCAGGGCGTGCGCGACCAGCCGCGGCGCATGAGCACGCTGGGCTATGACGTGTGGCGCATCCGCTATGCGGCCTATGTGCTCTCCGCCGGCATCGCCGGCATCGCGGGCGTGCTCTACATGCTGCTGTTCCGCTTCATCAGCCCGCACACGCTGTCGCTCACGGTGTCGTCGGAAGCGGTGCTGATGGTGATCGCCGGCGGGCTCGGCACCACCTTCGGGCCCATCGTCGGCGCGGCGCTGGTGGTGCTTCTGAAGAATGTCGCCAGCGCCTATACGGATCGCTGGCCGACGCTGCTCGGCCTCATCTTCCTCTTCATCATCGTGGTGGTGCCGGAAGGGCTTCTGCCCGGCGCGCGGCGGCTGATGGGCACGCTTGGCGCGCGCCTCGCCACGCGGCGCGGACCGACGGCGATCCCCACCACCCCCGTCAAGGAGGCCCGCCCGTGACCGCGCCCACTGCCGCACTCCGTATCGACGATCTGCACAAGAGCTTCGGCGGCCTTCACGTCATCCAGGGCGTGAACTTCACCGTCGCGCCGGGCGAGCGGCGCCTGCTCCTCGGCCCCAACGGCGCGGGCAAGACCACGCTGTTCAACCTGATCGCCGGCGACCTCCGGCCCACCGCCGGACAGATCCGCATCGCCGACGAGGACGTCTCCGAGCTGCCCACCTTCCGGCGCGCGGCGCGGGGCATCGGCCGCACCTTTCAAATCCTCACCTTGTTCGCGCGGGAGAGCGTGATCGGCAACGTCATCATGGCTCTCCTCGGCGGGCGGCCGCAGCGCTGGAAGCCCTATGGCGCGGTGGCGCATGACCCCGCCTTGCGGCGCGAGGCGCTGGAGGTGCTGGCGCGCGTGCGGCTCGATACGCTGGCCGACCGGCTGGTGTCCGAAACCTCCTATGGCGAGAAGCGCCGGCTGGAGATCGCCATGGCGCTGGCGCAGGCCCCGCGCATCCTCCTGCTGGACGAGCCGCTCGCCGGCCTGTCGAAGGAGGAGCGCGGCACGGTGAGCGCGCTGCTGGCGGAGCTGCCGCGCGACCTCACCATCCTGATGATCGAGCACGACATGGATGTCGCGCTCGCCTTCGCCGAGAAGATCGCCCTTCTGCACCATGGCCGCCTGATCGTGGACGGCACGCGCGAGGAGGTGATCGCGGACCCGAGGACACGGGAGGCCTATCTTGCCCAGTGACGCCGCGCTCTCACTCTCCGGCCTGAATGCCTTCTATGGCGACAGCCACATCCTGCACGACGTGTCGCTGGAGGTGGCGCCCGGGCGCATCCTCGCTCTGCTCGGCCGCAACGGCGCGGGCAAGACCACCTGCATGAACGCCCTCGCCGGCCTGCTGCCCACCCGCACCGGGCGGATCGTGCTGGACGGACGGGACATCTCCGCCTTCTCGCCCGAGGCCATTTGCCGGGCCGGGCTCGCGCTCGTGCCGCAGGGCCGGCGCATCTTCCGCAGCCTCAGCGTGGAGGAGAATCTTGCCGTCGCCCGCTGCGCCCGGCCGCCGGACGGGCGGGTGGCGTGGACGGACGACGACATCTTCGGCCTCTTCCCCCGCTTGAGGGAACGGCGGCGGCATCCGGCCGGGCTCATGTCCGGCGGCGAGCAGCAGATGCTGGCCATCGGCCGGGCGCTGGTGACCGCGCCGCGCGTGCTGCTGATGGACGAGCCCACCGAGGGCCTCGCCCCGCAGATCGTCGCCGAGGTGGGCGCCATCGTCGGCCGGCTGCGTGCCGCCGGGCTGTCGGTGATCCTGGTGGAACAGCACATGGCCTTCGCCCTGAAGCTCGCCGACGAAGTGGTGGTCATCAGCACGGGGCGGGTGGTGGACAAGGCTTCGGCGGCGGACTTCCAGGCCGATCCGGCTCGGCTGGAGGAGCATTTGGGAGTGCATTGAGGGGCGGGGCGGGCGCCGCCCCTGACCTTCCGGCATCTCGTCGCAGGGTGATGAATCGCACGCGAGCCGTGCTAGGATTGATCGTCCGATAAAGACCGGGTGCCCGCTGTGCCGTCCTCAAAAGCCCCCTCCCCGCAACGTCGTCGCCTGTCCCCCGCGGATCGGGAGCGGGATATCGTTGCGGGCGCGGTGGCTTTCTTCGCCGAATTCGGCTTCGACGGCGCGACGCGGGATCTGGCGCAGCGGCTCGGCATCACCCAGCCGCTGCTCTATCGCTATTTTCCCGGCAAGGATGCGCTGCTCGACCGGGTCTACCAGGAGGTTTACCAGAGCCGCTGGCAGGCCGAGTGGGAAACCGCCATCGCCGACCGCTCCATCCCCATCGAGGAGCGGCTGAAGCGCTTCTACCGAGCCTATGCCGCCGTCATCCAGACCTACGAATGGGTGCGGCTGTTCATGTTCGCCGGCCTGAAGGGGCTCGACTTCAACAGCCGATACCTCGCCTTCCTGCGCGCGCGGCTGTTCGAGCGCATGGTCATCGAGATCCGCGCCGCCAACGGCCTCGACGAGAAGGCCCCCGTGAGCGAGGAAGAGATCGAGCTGATCTGGTCGCTGCACGCGGGCATCTTCTACATCGGCGTGCGCAAGTTCATCTACGGCATGCCGATTCCCGCCAATCCCGAAGCCGATATCGACGTGAAGGTGAACGCCTTCCTCAACGGCGCGCCGGCGGCCTTCGCGTCGGTGATCGACAAGGCCAAGCCCGCGCGCAAGAAGGTCGCCGGCCGGAAATAATCAATTGATAAATTAATTTGACGCCAGTCAAATTCCGCGCCACTATCTATCATCCGATAAATAATCGGACAGCGTCGCCCAACCCGGCACAGACCGGCCAATGGCGATCCGACGCGACCACACGAAAAGTGCGCGCGGGCCGGCCCTCGCAACGGACGAGACGCCTGCCGCCTTCAGGAGCCGAGGGAGGACACCATGCCAACGAACTTTCCCGCCGCAGGCCCGGCGGAACGCGCCGCCGCGTGCGCTGCGAAGCGCAAGCGCGCCGTCATCATCGGCGGCTCCATCTGCGGCCTGTTCGCCGCGCTGCTGCTGCGCAAGGCGGGCTGGGACGTGGCCGTCTTCGAGCGCATCGGCAGCGAGCTCGCCGGGCGCGGGGCGGGCATTGTCACCCATCCCGAGCTGTTCGACGTCATCGGCAAGACCGGGATCGACGTCACCGAGGCCCGCGTGGGCGTGGGCGTCAGCGGCCGGCGGGTGTTCGGGCCGGACGGCCGCATCACCGGCCAGCTCGACCTGCCGCAGGTGCTCACCTCCTGGGGCCACCTCTACCGCCTGCTGCGCTCCGCTCTGCCGGACGACAGCTATCACCACGGCCGCAACCTCGTGCGCGTCGAGGACGGGGCCGAGCGCGTGCGCGCGCACTTCGCCGACGGCGCGGTGGAAGAGGCCGACCTGCTGGTGGGCACGGACGGCCTGTTCTCCACCGTGCGCGCCGCCTTCCTGCCGGATGCCAAGCCCACCTATGCGGGCTATGTGGCCTGGCGCGGACTGGTGGACGAGAGCGCGCTCTCGCCGGAAACCCGCGCGGCACTCTGCGGCCACTTCTCCTTCAGCCTGCCGCCCGGCGAGCAGATGCTCGGCTATCCGGTGGCCGGCGCGGACGAGCAGTTGGATGAAGGGCACCGCCGCTACAATTTCGTCTGGTATCGCCCCGCCGCCAGCGACGGGCAGCTCGCCGAGTTGCTGACCGATGTGGACGGCACGCGGCATCCCCTCTCCATTCCCCCGCACCTCATCCGGCCCGAAGTGGTGGCGGCCATGCGGGCGGATGCGCACCGCCTGCTGGCGCCGCAGTTCGCCGAGGTGGTGGAGCGCACGCAGCAACCCTTCCTGCAGGCGATCCAGGATCTGGAAAGCCCCCGCCTGCGCCTCTCGCCCCATGTGGTGATCCTGGGCGATGCGGCCTTCGTCGCCCGCCCCCATGTGGGCATGGGCGTCACGAAGGCCGCCGCCGATGCCGCCGCCCTCGTGTCGGCCCTCACCGATGGCGCGGACGTGGAATCCGCGCTTGCCGTCTTCGAGGCGAAGCGCCTCGCCTTCGGCCGTGCGGTGGTGCAACGGGCGCGGCATCTCGGCGCCTACATGCAGGCGCAGATCCTCGACGAGGAGCAGCGCGCCCGCGCCGAGCGGCACCGCCACCCCGAGGCGGTGATGAGCGAAACCGCCGTTGCCACGGGGATTGCCGCATGAAGCCCGACGGCGCCTTCCCCCCTCGGCCGCAAACGCGGCCCCGCGATGCGGCCGCTCGCATCGAGGCGATCCGGCAGAACCCCAACTTCCGCCGCCTCGCCTCCATCCGTGCCCGGCTCGGCCTCTCCATGGCCGCGCTGATGGCGACGCTCTATTTCGCCTACATCCTCACCGTGGCGCTGAAGCCCAGCGCCCTCGGCACGCCGGTGCTGCCCGATGCGGTCTCCACCTGGGGCATCGTCGCTGGTGTCAGCCTGCTCGGCCTCGGCTTCGTGCTGACGGCGATCTACGTCGCCGTCGCCAACCGCACCTTCGATCGCCTCACCGAAAACCTGAAGGAGGACGTGCGATGAAACGGCCTCAGCTCAATCGCGCGGCCCTCGCCTTTGCGCTCACGCTCGGCTGCGCCGCCACTCCGGCTTTGGCCGCCGGCGCCATCGAAGGGGGCGCCCGCCAGCCCATCAATCCCGTGGCGATCACCCTCTTCCTTGTGTTCGTGGCCGTCAGCCTCGGCGTCACCTGGTGGGCGGCCCGCAAGGGCACCGGCGGCGCGCAGGATTATTACGCCGCCGGCGGCGGCCTCAGCGGCTTCAAGAACGGCCTCGCCATTGCCGGCGACTACACCTCCGCCGCCACCTTCCTCGGCGTGACGGCGCTGGTCTACTCCTCCGGCTATGACGGCATGATCTACGCCATCGGGTTCCTCGTGGGCT
>JAYSCE010000310.1:0-5556 GCA_041915035.1 Xanthobacter sp. | reverse complement strand
CGAAGCCGATCACTGGATGCGCGCGCTGGGCCGTAAGCTCGGCCTGGAGCGCGCGGGCGGTGGCGACGAGATCGCTGTCGCCGATGCCTGCGGCATGGGCGTGAGCCAGCGCAAACAGCACGAACGCCTGGTCGTAAAGGTCCGCAGTTTCGTCCAGAGGCGAACCGTCCGGCGCGACGAGGCAGCGATAGAGTCCGTCCGCGCGCCGGTAATGGCTCGTGATGAAGGAGAGACCATGCTCGGCCGCCTCGCGCCACGGCCCCTGCCAACCGAGGCGTCCGCCCTCGATGAATGCGTAGGTCTGGCGGGTCTGAACCCTGAGGCGGCGCGGCGCGATCACCGGCTTTCCATCAAGCGCGATCTTTTCGAAGAAGCCGCCCGCCGGGTCCGCACCCACCTGCCACCACAGCGGCAATGCGGCGTCGAACAGCCATTCACGCGCCCAGCGAGCTTCGGCCTCAAGCATCATCGCGATTCCCCAATATCCGCCGTGGCTGATCTTGACGCCCTGATCAGGACGTCGCTATTTCTGCACTTATCGCACTGCAGCGACAAATTGTATCTCCACGTGCCTCCTGGGCAGAGGAACGGAGCCGTAGCCTTGTGTTCTCATGGCTCGGTCCTTGTGCTAAAGCACGCGCCGATGCGGCTTTGTCGCGAGGCGAGCCCGTTTCCATCCGGTCCTTGGAAAGTTGGATCCGCTTGTGACAGCATTCCTCCCGCTTGGCCTGCCCGACGTCATCCTCGTCCAGCCGCGCCGCTTCGGCGATGCGAGGGGCTATTTCTGCGAGACCTATGTGAAGCCGTTATATGCGGCGAACGGCATCGGCGCGGATTTCATGCAGGACAATGAGTCGTTGTCGGCGCAGGTCGGCACCGTGCGCGGGCTGCACATGCAGGCCCCCCCATTCGCCCAAGCGAAGCTGGTGCGGGTGCTGTCCGGCGCCATCTACGACGTGGCGGTCGATGTGCGGAAGGGCTCCCCCACCTACGGCCGCTGGGCCGGCGCACGCCTGACGGCGGAGGGCGGGGAGCAGCTTTTTATACCCCAGGGTTTCGCCCACGGTTTTTGCACCCTCGCGCCGGACACGCGCGTCGCCTATAAGGTGGACGCGGTCTATGACCGGGCGAGCGAACGGGGCATCATCTGGGACGATCCCGACCTCGCCATCAACTGGACCTTGGGCGACGGCGAGAAGATCCTCTCGGACAAGGATCGCGTGTTGCCCCGCCTCAAGGATTTCGACAGCCCGTTCGCCTATCAGGGGACGGCGGCGAACGAAAGGTAGCTTCATGCGGGTGCTGGTGACGGGTGGCGCGGGCTTCATCGGCTCGGCGGTGGTGCGGCACCTCGTGGGGCTCGGGCATGACGTCCTGAACTTCGACAAGCTGACCTACGCCGGCAACCTCGCCTCGCTCGCGACGGTGGCCGACAATGCCCGCTACACTTTCGTGCAGGCCGACATCTGCGACGCCGCTGCGGTGCGTGTCTCGCTGGAGGGCTTCAAGCCCGACCTCGTGATGCACCTCGCCGCCGAGTCCCACGTGGACCGCTCCATCGACGGCCCGGGGGATTTCATCTCCACCAATGTGGTGGGCACCTACACCATGCTGCAGGAAGCCCTGCGGTATTGGCGGACGCTGCCGGGCCGGCAGAAGGAAGCCTTCCGCTTCCACCACATCTCCACCGACGAGGTGTTCGGCAGCATCGGCGCCGAGGGGCTGTTCCGGGAAGACACCCCCTATCAGCCCAATTCGCCCTACTCCGCCTCCAAGGCGGCGTCCGACCATCTCGTCCGGGCCTGGTTCCACACCTATGGCCTGCCGGCGGTGATGTCGAACTGCTCCAACAATTACGGGCCCTACCACTTCCCGGAGAAGCTCATCCCCCTCGTCACGCTCAATGCGCTTGAGGGGGCGGAACTGCCGGTGTACGGCACCGGCGAGAACGTGCGCGACTGGCTGTTCGTGGAGGACCACGCGGAGGCGCTGTTCCTCATCGCCACCAAGGGCCGCCCCGGTGAAAGCTACAATGTGGGCGGCGCCTGCGAGCGGCGGAACATCGACGTGGTGCGCACCATCTGCACCATCCTGGACGACCTCGTTCCGGACGCCGCCATCGGCAAGCGCGAGGGGCTGATCCGCTTCGTCACCGACCGGCCCGGCCACGATGCGCGCTATGCCATCGACTTTTCCAAGCTGAACGCCGAGCTCGGCTGGTCGCCGCGCGAGACGTTCGAGACGGGCCTGGAGAAGACCATCCGCTGGTATCTCGCCAACCGCCCCTGGTGGGAGCCGCTGCGCCAGCGCTACCAAGGCCAGCGGCTGGGGCTGGACAAGGCACCGGCGGCCGGCGCCAAACTGGGGCTCGCATCTTGACGCGCATTCTTCTGTTCGGTGCCGGGGGGCAGCTCGGACGCGAAGCCGTGGCGCTGGCCGGTGAGCGGCGGATCGATCTCGTCGCCCTTGGCCATGCCGACCTCGACATTTCCGATCCGGTCGCGGTCGCGCGCGCGCTTGAGGCGGCACGGCCGGACGCGCTCATCAATGCGGCTGCCTACACCGCCGTGGACAAGGCCGAGAAAGAGCCGGACCTCGCCGCCCGTATCAACGCCTTCGCGCCCGGCCTCATCGCCGAGCGCTGCGCGCGCTATCGCACGCCGTTCATTCATGTCTCGACGGACTACGTGTTCGACGGCACCAAGCAGGGCGCCTATGTCGAGGCGGATCCCGTGGCGCCGCTCGGCGTCTACGGCCGCACCAAGGCCGCCGGCGAGGCGGCGGTGCGCGCCGCGCACGAACGCCATGTGATCGTCCGTACGTCGTGGGTCTACGGCGTCCACGGCAACAACTTCCTGAAGACCATGCTGCGCCTCGCGGGCGAGCGCGACCAGTTGCGCGTCGTCGCCGACCAGCGGGGTTGCCCCACCGCCACGCGCGACCTCGCCGAATCGGTGCTGGCTGCGGCCCTCGCAGCGGCGAAGGGCGACGCGCGCTGGGGCACCTACCATTTCGCCGGGAGCGGCGTGACCACGTGGCATGGCTTCGCCAGCGCCATCGTGGCGGCGGCCGAGCCTCATACCGGCCGCAAGCCGGAGGTGGCGCCCATCACCACGGCCGATTATCCGACGCCGGCCAGCCGCCCGAAGAATTCGGAGCTGGCCAGCGACCTGTTCGAGCGCACCTTCGGCGTGCGTGCCGCCCCGTGGGAGCAGCGCGCCCGCGAGGTGGTGGAGGCGCTTCTCGCCAAGGTCCCGGAGCCTCAGAGTTCAAAGCCCGAGAAGGCGCCGGCTCCCTCATCCGCAAGTCCCGCGCCGCAATCCGAGGAAGCATCGTGAAGGGTATCATTCTGGCCGGCGGTTCCGGCACCCGGCTTCATCCCATCACGCTCGTCGTCTCCAAGCAGTTGCTGCCGGTCTACGACAAGCCGATGATTTATTATCCCCTCTGCACGCTGATGATGGCGGGCATTCGGGACATCCTCGTCATCACGACGCCCCACGATTCCGCGCTGTTCCAGGCGCTGCTGAAGGACGGCAGCCAATTCGGCATCAACCTCACCTATGCAGTGCAGGAGCAGCCCCGTGGACTCGCCGACGCCTTCATCGTCGGCCGCAAGTTCGTGGGCAACGACCGCGTGGCGCTGGTGCTCGGCGACAACCTCTTCTTCGGCCATGGCCTGCCCGAGCTCCTGGCGGATGCGGCGCGGCAGGACCGAGGCGCCACCGTGTTCGGCTATCCGGTCCACGACCCCGAGCGCTACGGCGTTGCGGAAATGGCCGCGGACGGTCGCGTGCTGTCGCTGGAGGAGAAACCCAAGGCTCCCAAGTCGAACCTCGCGGTGACAGGCCTCTATTTCTACGACAACCGGGTGGTGGACATCGCCGCCAATCTCGCCCCCTCCCCGCGTGGCGAGATCGAGATCACCGACGTCAACAAGGCCTATCTCGAACTCGGCGAGCTGCGCGTGGCCATGATGGGCCGGGGCTTTGCCTGGCTCGACACCGGCACGCCGGACTCCCTGGTGGAAGCCGCCCAGTTCGTCCAGATCTTGGAAAAACGACAGGGCCTGCGCATCTCCTCACCCGAAGAAGTGGCCTACCGCGCTGGCTTCATCGCCCGGGCGGAACTGGAAGCGCGGGCGCACGACCTCGCCAAGTCGAGCTACGGCCAGTATCTGGCGCGCGTGGCCGCCGGCACCGCCTGACACCGACGGGCGGCTGCGGACACCCGCCGCACTTTTGAAGCGCGGCCGCATCCTGTAGGGTGACGGCCGTCTTCCCTTGAGCTTTGCGGGATTTTCGCCATTCCGGCGCGCCGCACCTTGTCGAGACCGGACTTTCGAGATGAGCAATTTCAACGAAGAGACCGTCACCAGCGTCCACCACTGGACCGACAACCTCTTCTCCTTCACCTGCACCCGCGATCCCGGTCTGCGCTTCCTCAATGGCCAGTTCACGATGATCGGCCTGTTCGTGGACGGCAAGCCGCTGCTGCGCGCCTATTCGATGGCGAGCGCGAACTACGAGGAAGAGCTGCAGTTCTTCTCCATCAAGGTGCAGAACGGCCCCCTCACCGCCCGCCTCCAGCACCTCAAGGTCGGCGACAAGATCTTGGTCGGCCGCAAGCCCACCGGCACGCTGGTGCAGGACAGCCTGCTGCCCGGCAAGCGCCTCTACCTCCTCTCCACCGGCACCGGCCTCGCGCCGTTCCTGTCGGTGGTGAAGGACCCAGAGGCCTATGACCGGTTCGAGACGGTCATCCTCATCCACGGCACGCGCACTGTGGCCGAACTCGCCTATGACGAGTATCTGACCAAGACCCTCCCGAACGACGAGATCCTCGGCGAGGAGGTTCAGGCGAAGCTGCGTTACTACCCGACCGTGACGCGCGAACCCTTCCGCAACCAGGGCCGCATCACCGACCTCATCACCTCCGGAAAGCTGTTCACCGACCTCGGCATGCCGGTGATGTCGCCGGAGGAAGACCGCCTGATGCTCTGCGGCAGCCCGGCTATGCTGAAGGACGTGGTGGCGCTTCTGGAATCGCGCGGCTTCAGCGAGGGCAGCCAGTCCACGCCCGGCCACTACGTCATCGAGAAGGCGTTCGTGGAGCGCTGAGTCAGCAAACGGGCCTGGTCACGATTATCCACCCGCGCCGGCCGCCTGACGTGCTGTGCACCTAGGGAGCGGACTCATTACGCATTGATCCATATGCGAGCTGCGGCGAGCTTGAGGGCTGCGAGGAAATTGTCCGGGCGGCGGTCGTAGCGCGTGGCTAGGCCGCGCATCTGCTTGATGCGGTTGAAGAAGCGCTCGATTTGGTTCCTCTGGCGGTAGAGCCATGGGCTGAAGGCGAAGGTGCGCTTGCGGATCGTGCGGGGCGGCACATTGGCAAGGTGCCGCGCTGTGCCGTCTCGGCGCGGATGGCGTCGGTGTCGTAGGCCTTGTCGGCGAGAAGGATGCCTGCCGTGGCGAGGCGGGAGAGCAACTCGCGCCCCACCGGTGCATCGCCCGCCTGTCCGGCGGTCAGGGCGATGTGGATGGGCTTGCCTTC
>JAYSCE010000309.1:915-5568 GCA_041915035.1 Xanthobacter sp. | reverse complement strand
TCCGCCTCGATCTGGTCGAGTCTGCGGGCGTGGCCGGAGGCGTCCAGACGGGCGAACGCAGAGCCGATCAGTACCTCGGCGGCGCGCTCCTGGCGCGGCTGCACCGCTGCCGAGGGGAAGGCGATCACATTGTCCTGAGTTGCGGGTGACGAAGCTCGCAGCGGGACCGGGAGGCTGCCCGTCGCGGCCTGCGCGAGCGCGACCGCATTGCCGAGTGCCACCTCCAGGCGCAGCGCGCCGGCCGGCTTCACCACGAAATCGCGGGCTCCGGCCCGGATTGCGCCGCTGGCCGCGTCGAGACCCGCGGGTGTCACCTGAACCACGACCGGGGTCGTGTCACCGCCTGCCGCGAGGGCCGCCAGGACGCCCATGCCGTCGAGCCCCGGCAGCACGAGGTCCAGCAGCACCACGTCGAATCGCTCCGCCGAGAGGAGGGCGAGGGCGGCATCGCCGTCATGGGCGACGGTGCAGCGGTAACCCATTCGGGTCAATGCCTGTTCGAGGCGGCGCGCCTCATCGGAATCGTCTTCGACGATCAGAAGGGAGGAAGACATGGAGAGGCGGGCGACTCAGGCTGGCAGGGATTCGTCAGCGAGATTGGGCGGCGATGGTTAAGAACCCCTGACCCATATCCTCCCGGCCTGCGGAAGCTCGAAAGCCCCTCCACCGACCCGGCTTGCGGCGCAGGGCCATTGCGGCGATTTTGTCCGCCACGATCGAGTGCAAGAGCGGGCGCGGCCGAAACGGACCGCGCCGCCCGTTTCCGGAGGTTCCATGCCGCACACTCTTCCGCACGTCATTGCCCGCGTTTGGGCGATGCCCGTTCGTTCGCACGATTTCGAAAGCGCCTTTGCCGCCGCCCGTCACGCCGCCCAGACCGCCGTCGCCCCCGCCGCAGCCACCGAGGCGCTGCCGGAGTGGAACCTGACCGACCTCTATGCCGCCATGGACGCACCGGAACTGGCTGCGGACATCGCCAAGGCCGATGCCGAGTGCAAGGCGTTCGAGGACGCCTACAAGGGCAAGCTGGCCGACATCCTCGCCACCCCCGGCGCGGGTGCGGCGCTGGCCGAGGCGGTGAAGCGCTATGAGGCAGTGGACGACCTGCTCGGCCGCATCGCGTCCTATGGCAGCCTCGTCTATGCCGGCGATACCTCAGACCCTGCCCGCGCCAAGTTCTACGGCGACATCCAGGAGAAGCTGACCGATTCGTCCACCCATCTCCTGTTCTTCACGCTGGAACTGAACCGGCTGGACGACGCAGCGCTGGAAGCCGCCATGGCCGATGCTGCGCTGGCCTACTACCGGCCGTGGGTCGAGGACCTGCGGAAGGACAAGCCCTATCAGCTCGATGACAAGATCGAGCAGCTGTTCCACGAGAAGTCGAGCCCGTCGCGCAGCGCCTGGAGCCGGCTGTTCGACGAGACGATCTCGTCCCTGCGGTTCAACGTGGACGGGCAGGAGCTCGCCATCGAGCCCACGCTGAACCTCATGCAGGACCCCAAGGAGGAGGTGCGCCGCACTGCCGGCCTCGCCCTCGCGGACACCTTCTCCAAAAATCTGCGCCTGTTCACCCTCATCACCAACACGCTGGCGAAGGACAAGGAGATTTCCGACCGCTGGCGTGGCTTCCCCGATGTCGCTTCCTCCCGCCACCTCGCGAACCGGGTGGAGAAGGAGGTGGTGGACGCCATGGTCTCGTCCATCCGCGAGGCCTATCCGCGCCTCTCGCACCGCTATTACGCGCTGAAGGCCCGCTGGTTCGGCAAGGACAAGCTGGAGTTCTGGGACCGCAACGCGCCGCTGCCCAAGGTGGAGAGCCGCGACATCGGCTGGGGCGAGGCGAAGGACACGGTGCTTACCGCCTACGGCAACTTCTCGCCGAAGATGGCCGACATCGCCCGCACCTTCTTCGACAAGTCCTGGATCGACGCGCCGGTGCGTCCCGGCAAGTCGCCCGGCGCCTTCGCTCATCCGACCGTGCCGTCGGCGCATCCCTATGTGCTGCTCAACTACCAGGGCAAGCCGCGGGACGTGATGACGCTGGCCCATGAGCTGGGCCACGGCGTCCACCAGGTGCTGGCCGCGCGCCAGGGCGCGCTGATGGCGCCGACGCCGCTGACGCTGGCCGAGACCGCCTCCGTGTTCGGCGAGATGCTGACCTTCCGCAAGCTCCTGGATTCGGCGGAGAATCCGAAGGCCCGCAAGATCATGCTCGCACAGAAGGTGGAGGACATGATCAACACGGTGGTCCGCCAGACCGCCTTCTACACCTTCGAGCGCCACGTCCATTCCGAGCGGCGCCAGGGCGAGCTGACCTCGGAGAAGATCGGCGAGATCTGGATGCAGGTTCAGAGCGAAAGCCTCGGCCCGGCGATCCATCTCGGCGCGGGCTACGAGACCTTCTGGACCTACATCCCGCACTTCATCCACTCGCCCTTCTACGTCTACGCCTATGCCTTCGGCGACTGCCTCGTGAACTCGCTCTATGCGGTCTACGAGAAGGCCTCCGACGGCTTCGCGGAGCGGTATCTAGAGATGCTGGCGGCGGGTGGCACCAAGCATCATGCGGAGCTGCTGGCCCCGTTCGGTCTCGATGCCCGCGATCCGGCCTTCTGGCAGACCGGCCTCAACCTCATCGATCGCATGATCTCCGAGCTGGAGAGCATGGAGGGCTGAGCCGGCACGGGCTCAAGGAACCGCTTGCGGACGCCTTGGGCTTTACCGATCCTCAACCCTGTTCGTTGAGGATCGGTTCATGATGCCGCGGTCGGTCCTGATCCTCCTGACGCTGGCCGCGACCCTCTGGGCCGCGGCGCCGTGGCTGCGTGTATTGCCGGCCGTCGCCCAGCCCAGCGCCCCCGCGCCGGCCGTGCCCTTGCCGCCGCCGGTTCCCAACCGCACCGGCATCGATACCGACGCGCTGAAGGCCGACGTGAAGGGTTCCGAGGAGGCACAGCGCAAGCTCCGCGCCGATCTGGAGGCCGCCAAGGGGGATCGCGGCCGTCTCAACCAGATGCTGCTCGACACAGCCGCCCGCACCCGTGCTGTGGAGCAGCAGCTGATCGATGTGGAAGGGCGGATCGCCCAGCTGGACCGCTCAGCCGCCGATCTCGGCACCTCCCTCGGCAAGCGTCGAGGCATCCTCGCCCAGGTCCTGGCCGCGCTGATGCGCATGGGGCGCGAACCGCCGCCCGCCATCCTGATGCGGCCCGACGATGCGCTCGATGCGGTGCGCTCGGCGATCCTCCTCGGCGCCCTCCTGCCGGAACTCAGGGTGGAGGCGGAGACATTGGCCTCCGACCTGTCCGAGCTTTCGCGGGTGCGCACCGAACTCGCGTCCGCCCGCGACAGCCTCGCCGGCCTGCGGGCCGACCTCGACGAGGACAGCCGCCGGCTCGCCGTGCTGGTGGGCGAGCGCCAGAAGCGGCAGGCCGAGGAGCATCCGGTCGCCTCCGCCGACAAGGCCCAGGCCGAAAGCGTCGCCAAGGCGACCCCTGATGTGCACGATCTCGTGACGAGGCTGGAGACCGAAGTGGGGCCTTCCGCTAGGGCAGCTGATGCCGCGCAGGCGGTGACGCGCCCGCAGGAGCCCGGCCGGCCAGATCTGACGGCGCTCAAGGACCCGGCGCGCCTGACGCCGGCCATCGCTTTCCCGCAGGCCAAAGGCTTGCTGCCGCTTCCGGTGGCGGGGGTGACGCTGCGGAATTTCGGTGCGGCTGACGGGGTGGGCGGGACCGAGAAGGGCATCACCATCGCCACCCGCACAGGTGCTCCGGTAAGCGCGCCCGCCGACGGCTGGGTGGTCTATGCCGGACCTTTCCGCAGCTATGGCCAACTCTTGATTATCAACGCAGGCGGTGGCTACCATATTCTGATGGCAGGCATGGAACGGATCACCGTGGACCTCGGCCAGTTCGTCCTCGCGGGCGAGCCGGTGGGGGTCATGGGGGGCCTGTCCCGCACCGTGGCCAATACGGTGCAGCGCGGTCCGGGGGGCAGCGGCGCATCCGCCCAAAACGGCTCAACGTTGCCAGTATCGGCCACGGGACAGCCCCAATTGTATGTCGAGTTCCGAAAAGACGGGCTCTCGATCGACCCCACGCCATGGTGGGCGGCAACGGACAGTCAGAAGGTACGTGGATAATGCGTCGGACGTCTCTCTTTCTACTTGGCGTGGCGGCTGGCGCCCTCGTGGCGGTTGCAGCGGTCCAGCCACGGCTGATCCTCGGGACCGCGGCCGAGGCCGCGTCGTCCGACACCTACAAGCAGCTCAACCTGTTCGGCGACGTGTTCGAGCGCGTGCGCTCCGACTATGTCGAGAAGCCCGATGACGCCAAGCTGATCGAGGCGGCCATCAACGGCATGCTCTCCTCGCTGGATCCGCACTCCTCCTACATGGACGCGAAGAATCACCGCGACATGCAGGTGCAGACGCGCGGCGAATTCGGCGGCCTCGGCATCGAAGTCATCATGGAAGACGGCCTCGTGAAGGTCGTCACCCCCATGGAGGGCACCCCCGCGGCCAAGGCCGGCGTGCTCTCCGGCGATCTCATCGCCAAGCTGGACGGCGACCAGGTTCAGGGCATGACCCTGAACGAGGCGGTGGACAAGATGCGTGGGCCGGTCAACACGCCCATCACGCTCACCATC
>JAYSCE010000309.1:0-905 GCA_041915035.1 Xanthobacter sp. | reverse complement strand
AGGGCGCGGAGAAGCCCATCGAAGTGAAGCTGGTGCGCGACACCATCAAGCTTCAGACGGTGCGCTCGCGCGTCGAGGCGGATGACATCGCCTATATCCGCATCAATTCCTTCACCAACGAGCAGACCTTCGAGACCCTGAAGAAGGCCATCGACGACCTGACGGCGAAGATCGGCCCGGACAAGATCAAGGGCTACATCATCGACCTGCGCAACAACCCCGGTGGCCTGCTCGACCAGGCGGTGGCGGTGTCCGACGCTTTCCTCGAGCGGGGCGAGATCGTCTCCACCCGCGGCCGCAACCCGGAAGAGACGCAGCGCTTCAATGCCCGCGGCGGCGACCTCACCAAGGGCAAGCCGGTGATCGTGATGGTGAACGGCGGTTCGGCCTCGGCGTCCGAGATCGTCGCCGGCGCGCTGCAGGATCACAAGCGGGCGACAATCCTCGGCTCGCGCACCTTCGGCAAGGCCTCGGTGCAGACCATCATCCCACTCGGCCAGCAGGGTGCGCTGCGGCTCACCACGGCGCGCTATTACACGCCGTCGGGCCGCTCCATCCAGGCCAAGGGCATCGAGCCCGATATCGTCCTGGTGCAGGACCTGCCGGACGAAATGAAGCAGAAGCTCGGCGTGTCCACCGACTCGACCCGCGGCGAGGCCTCGCTGAAGGGCCACCTCAAGAACGGCGACGACGAGCAGACCGGCTCGCCTTCTTACGTTCCGCCGGACCCGAAGGACGACACCCAGCTCAAGCTCGCCGTCGAGCTGATGAAGGGCACCGTAAAGAACGCCGCCTTCCCGGCGACGCCCAACAAGTCCTCCCAGGCCAATTGATGACCTGACGGATGCCGAACGGCGCGCCGTTCGGCATCTGCTTAGACTTTAGGCAAATGCCCCGCCCGAATG
>JAYSCE010000308.1:3423-5611 GCA_041915035.1 Xanthobacter sp. | reverse complement strand
CCACTGGCAAGTCCCTAATATAGCGCACAAGTTCGATTCTGGCGATCTTTTAGTTGCAGCGCAACAATAACAACACAAACAAGCGTGAGCGATGCAGCATTCTACCGCAATGCGGTAGCGGGGGAGAGAATGGCGTTTGATGTCGCGGCCCTGTCGGTCCTTTTTGAGGCCCTGCTTGGCTATCCGGCCGGCCTCGTGCGGCGGATCGGTCATCCCGTGATCTGGATTGGCCGACTCATCCTTGTCCTCGATCACCGGCTCAACCGGCCGGGATCTGCCCCCGGCCGGCGGCGTCTGATGGGTGTCGTGACCGTTGCGCTCGTGCTCGCGGCGGCTGCCCTGCCGGCTCTCGCGCTGGAAGTCCTTCTGCGCCCCCTGCCCTTCGGCATCATCATTCTCGGTCTCGCGGGATCGAGTCTCATCGCCCAGCGCTCGCTGCACTGGCACGTGGCGCGGGTGGCCGAGGCGCTGGAGGGCGGCAGCCTCGCTGCGGCTCGGACGGCGGTTGGCCATATCGTCGGCCGCGACCCTGAGACGCTGGACGCCTCGGGCGTCGCCCGCGCCGCGATCGAAAGCCTTGCAGAGAATTTCTCCGATGGCGTCGTGGCGCCGACCCTCTGGCTCAGCGTGGCCGGTCTTGCGGGGGGCGCCGCCTACAAGGCGCTCAACACCGCCGACAGCATGATCGGGCATCTCACCGAGCGTCACGCCGCCTTCGGCTGGGCGGCAGCGCGCGCGGACGATTACGTGAACCTGCCCGCCTCGCGCCTTGCGGGCATGCTCATCATTGCCGGAGCGGCGCTGACGCCCGGCGCCCGTCCGCGCCACGCCCACCGGGCCATGCTGCGCGATGCGCCGCGCCACCGTTCGCCCAATGCGGGCTGGCCGGAGGCGGCCATGGCGGGGGCTCTCGGACTGCAGCTCAACGGGCCGAAGGTCTATGCGGGCGTGCTCACGCAGGACGCCTATATGGGCGACGGCCGGCGCGAGGCCACGGCGCAGGACGTGCGGATGGCGCTGAAGGTCTACCGGCGCGCGGACGCCCTGATGATGCTGCTGGTGTTGGCCGGCGCGGGCTTGACGCTGCTGGTCTGATGGCTCAGCGCGCCAGAGCCAGCAGACGGTCGAGATCGAGGTGCGTGGCGAGATGCGCCGCCAGAGCATCCAGCGTCGCCTCCACGCCGTCCTCATAGGCGATGCCGCCGCCCTCCCCGCCCAGCCGGCCGAGCACGGCGGCGCGGAACGCATCGGAGGCGAACAGGCCGTGCACGTAAGTGCCAGCAACGCGGCCCGAAGCCGAGCGCGCGCCTTCCGGCCGCCCGTCAGCGAGATGGCCGAAGGGCCGATCGCAATCGGCACCGTGTGTGGCGCCCATGTGCATCTCGTAGCCGTGGAATTGGGCGCCCTCAGCGGTGCCGCTCACCTCTTCCAGCCGTTTCTCGCCGGTCAGGACCGTATGGACATCGAGCAGGCCGAGCCCACGCGCGATCCTGGCCTCGCCTTCCACGCCATCGGGATCGGCGATGGTCTGGCCCAGCATCTGGTAGCCGCCGCACAGGCCGAGGACCGCGCCGCCGCGCCGGGCGAAGGCGAGGATGTCGTGGTGGAGCCCCCCGGCCTTCAGTGCCGTGAGGTCGGCGATGGTCGACTTGGAGCCGATCATCAGCACGAGATCGGTATCGAGCGGCAGGCTCTCGTGCGGACGGATGCGCCCGACCTCCACGGCCGGCTCGGCATCGAGCGGGTCGAGATCGTCGAAGTTTGAGACGTGGGGCAGGATCGGCACGGCGACGCGGAGCCGCGCCCCGGCCTTGGGCGGCGGCGGCGCGGACAGGGCAAGGGCATCCTCTGCCGGGAGGCGGGCGGCATCGGGAAAGTGCGGCACGAGGCCGAGGGCATCCCAGCCGGTGAGGCGCGCGATCAGGTCCATCCCGGAGGTGAACAGCGCCGGGTCACCGCGGAAGCGGTTGACGATGAAGCCCCGGATCATGGCCGCATCCGCCGGATCGATCACCGCCTTCGTCCCGGCGAGGCTGGCGATGACACCGCCCCGGTCGATGTCGCCGATGAGGACCACGGGCACGTCCGCTGCGCGCGCAAACCCCATGTTGGCGATGTCGCCGGCGCGGAGATTGACCTCGGAGGCGCTGCCCGCCCCTTCCACCAGCACGAGGTCGGCCTCGGCCTT
>JAYSCE010000308.1:2780-3413 GCA_041915035.1 Xanthobacter sp. | reverse complement strand
GCGAAGCTGTCCAGTACGGCGGGCATGAGCGTCGGCTTGAGGGCCTGATAGGCGGCGGCCTTCGCCGTGCCGTGGACCCGGCCCTGCACCACCACCTGCGCGCCGGTCTCGCCCTGCGGCTTCAGCAGCACCGGATTCATGTGAACGCTCGGGCGCACCCGCGCGGCCCGCGCCTGAAGCGCCTGGGCGCGGCCGATCTCCCCGCCATCCGCCGTCACGGCGGCTTTGTTGGACTTGTTCTGCGGCTTGAACGGCCGCACACTGAGGCCGCGCAGCGTGAAGGCGCGGGCGAGGCCGGCGACGATGAGGGACTTACCCACATCCGAGCCGGTGCCCTGGAACATGAGCGTGCGCGCCATCAGAACTCGATGCCCGGCTGCGCCTTCACCCCGGCGGCGAAATGGTGCTTCACAAGTCCCATCTCGGTCACGAGATCGGCAGCAGCGAGAAGCTCGGGCTTCGCATTGCGCCCGGTGACGACCACGTGCAGGCCGGGGCGCCGCGCCGCGAGGGTCGCCACCACCTCGGCGAGGTCGAGATAGTCGTAGCGCAGGGCGATGTTCAGTTCGTCGAGGATGAGGAGAGAGATCGTCTCGTCCGCCATCAACTCGCGCGCCTTGCCGAAGGCGCGCG
>JAYSCE010000308.1:0-2770 GCA_041915035.1 Xanthobacter sp. | reverse complement strand
TCGCCGTGTCGGTGGACCGAGCTCGCCCGTGCCCAATCCACCGGCGGCCCCGGCCGTACGGCGCGCGCGGCCGCCGCCCTGTCGCGGGCGAGATCCTGCGTCTCCCAGGTGAAGCCCTCACCCATGGTGTGCCAGCTCACCCGGTCGCCGAAGGCCTGGAAGGCCTCCTGCTCGCCAGTCTGCCAGGCGCCCTTGATGAACTGCACCACGCCGACCCGTCCGCCCCGACCCAGCATCCGCAGAGCGAGGCCGAAGGCCGCCGTACTCTTGCCCTTGCCGGGGCCGGTATGAACCACCAGCAGGCCCTTCTCGATGGTCTTCTCGGCCACCTCCTTGTCCTGCACCGCCTTGCGCTTCTCCATCTTGGCGCGATGGCGGGCGGCGGCCTCGTCCTCGAGGGGGGGCGGGGGGAGGGGATCGCTCACGGGGTTACGTCCTTCACGGTCAGGGGCAGCCCGGCCACCACCAGCACCACCTTGCGGGCGCGGACGGCGAGGCGCTGGTTGAGGAGGCCGGCGGCGTCACGGAAGCGGCGGGCCAGTGCATTGTCGGGAACTATGCCGAAGCCGACCTCATTGGCGACGCAGACGGTTGGCCCGGGCCGGGCGACGAGAGCGGCCTCCAGCGCCGCCGCTTCGGCGTCGAGGTCGTGCTCGGCCAGGAGGTGGTTGGTGAGCCAGAGGGTGAGGCAATCCACCAACACCGGCCGATCCGGCGGGAGCGCGCCGAGAGCTTCGGCGAGATCGAATGGGGCTTCCACTGTCTCCCACCCCGTGCCGCGACGGGCGAGATGAAGGGCGACGCGCGCTTCCATCTCCGGGTCCGGCTGGCCGCCATAGCCGAGCTGGGCGGTGGCGACATAGGTCCATGGACCCGGGTGCCGCACGGTCTCACCTTCCGCGAACCGGCTCTTGCCGGACCGCGCACCGCCGAGCACCAGCACGAAATTTCCCTCGGTAAGACCGCTCCGGGGCGCCAGCGCCATCAGATGCACGCTCCTGAGCGGGGACCGGGTGGCTTACGTGGCGCCCTGGAACTGGGGCGGCCTGCGGGGCCGGTCCGGCACATCATCATCCCGTTTCCCCTCAATCCCAGCGTGGCGGACCAGGCGCGACTATAGGGGCCGCCCTCATGCCCGCAAGGCAGGGCCGACGATGGTGAGGAGCGCGGGATACCTCCTGGCTCTGGCCGACTCGGTGTTTCGTCCTGCTGGCGCGAGAGGCTGCGACCGACCTCATGGGAGAGACGACGAACGGGAGAGCGCATTAACTAACGAATGATTCTACATATTTATCAATAATTTATGGTTAATATTTCACTTTAAGAGACACTCGCAATTTCGAAGACGCCATTTGGGAGGGTAAAAATATTATATTTTTCAATATATTATAACGATATCTCACCGTAGATTCCGGGATAGGACGTACTTAAAGTGCTGCATTAAGACTTTATATGTTTCATATAAGTATATGATTTAAAAAGATAATATCGATATAGGATTGAAGTCCTGCATCTTGGACTACTTTCAGCTTCGGGCTATCTGCCCCCTCCCCCGGTCCGAAATGCGCGCCGCCTGTCCCCAGCCCATGAGTCGCCCCAGGGTCGGGCCTTACGCATGGGAAAGTGGGATCACTGGCCGCATAAGCCTCGCAACCCGCCTCCTCGCCTGGGGATCCAACCCGCGCGTCGTGGATCAGCCAGCGCGAATGTCAGCCTGACCTAAGGGTTGGGTCCACCCTCCCGCCCGCTACAGAGCGGCTTAGGCCGCCGCGCTCAGCCTCTGCAGGGCTTGCCACACGTCGGCAGCGGAGATGTCGGCGAGGCAGGGCGGCCCTTCCCGCACCTCCGGGGCGATCCGGCAGCTGGCCTTCTCGCAGGGGGCGCACTCCCGCCGGGCCTTCAGCTCGCGGACGCGGGCGCCGAACAGGCCGGTGAGAACCGGGTTGGTCGGCCCGTAAAGACCGACGGTCGGCACGCCATAGGCCGCAGCCAGATGGCCGAGGCCGGTGTCCACCGTCACCACGCCCGCAGCGCCGGCGATCTGCGGGGCAAGACCCTCCAGCCCCTGCGGCGGCAACAGGCGGACATTGTCTCGCCCTTCGACGATGGCCTCGGCGCGGGCACGCTCCTCGGAACCATGGGCAAACAGGCGCACCTCCATGCCCGCCTCCCCCGCCAGAGCGGCCAGGGCGCGCCAGCCGTCGAGGGTCCAGGTCTTGGTCGGCCACGTGGTGCCGTGCAGGAAGACGAGATAGGGCGCACCGCCGAGCGCCGGGCGCAGTCCCGTATCAGCGGGCAAGCCCTCCAGCCGGTATCCGAGCGATGCCGCGAACAGCTTGCGGAGGCGCACGGCCATGTGCTCCACCTCGGGCACATGGTGACGCGCGCCGTAAAATAGGCTCGCCAGCCCCTCCCGCGCGCTCGTCCGGTCGAAGCCATGGCGCGGGCCACGGGCGAGGGCGGCGACGGCGGCGCTTTTCATCAGGCCCTGCCCGTCGATGACGAGATCATACGGCTCGGCCGCGAGCGCCGCCCTCACCCGTCCGGCCTCCCCATTGGAAAGCGCGGCCATCGGCCGGCGCAACAGGCGGCGAAGCGGCACGGTGATGGTGCGGCGGACGGCGGGATGGAGCCGCGCCACCGGCGCGAAGGCCTCCTCCACCGCCCAATCCACCGTGAGGCCGGGCACGCGGGCGGCGGCATCCGTCAGCGCGGGGAAGGTGTGGACCACATCCCCCAGCGACGACAGCGTCACCAGCAGCAGCTTCAT
>JAYSCE010000307.1:4301-5619 GCA_041915035.1 Xanthobacter sp. | reverse complement strand
CTGCTACGAAGAGGCCCAGCTCGGCGCCGTCCACCCCCTCCGGGTGCATCACGCGGATGATGGCGCGGGTGCCGGCGATGACGACCAGGATCGTCTGCAGCAGCGCGATCATCAGCTCGGCGAGGTTTTCGAGCTTGCCGAGGCCATAGGCATATTTGCCCGCGTGCGCCTTGTGGGCGAGCTTCAGCACCAGCCAGCAGGCGGTGAGCGCCGTGAGGTCGAAGGAGGTGGCGAGGAGGTCCGTGAGGATCGCCGCCGAATTGGTGAGCGTCGCGGCGAGGATGTAGAAGGGGAACAGGCAGGCCGTGAAGACCATGGCCTGAAACGACAGATTCTGGCTCGCCGAACCCGACACGAACGCCCCCTCTTTCCGCTGCGCCCTTCCGGAGCGGCCCAGCACCCCACCGGAATGCCCCCATGAGGACCATGAGGGGGGCATGCGTCAAGCCGAACCGGCATTCCGGCCGCAATTCGGCACCTTCTCCCTTCGGCCTGTTGCGTCGCACCCACGCGCTCTGCAACATGCGCCGACAAACGGGGGGACCCTAGATGAGCAAGACCAACCGGGGCAATTTCTTCGAGGATTTCAGCGTCGGCCAGGTGATCCGCCACGCAACGCCGCGCACCGTAACGGTGGGTGACGTGAGCCTCTACAGCGCCCTGTATGGCACCCGCTTTGCTGTCCAGTCGGCCGATACGTTTGCCCAGGAGATCGGCTATCCCGCAGCGCCGGTGGACGACCTGCTCGTGTTTCACACGGTCTTTGGCAAGACGGTGCCGGACATCTCGCTCAACGCAGTGGCCAACCTCGGCTATGCGGGCGGACGCTTCCTCGCCCCGGTCTATCCGGGTGATACCCTCACCGCCGTCTCCGAGGTGATTGGCCTCAGGGAGAATTCCAACGGCCAGAGCGGCGTCGTCTATGTCCGCTCCGTGGGCTTCAACCAGGACGGCACCGAGGTGCTGGACTATGTGCGCTGGGTTATGGTGCGCAAGGCCGACCCGTCACTGCCCGCGCCGGAGCCGGTGGTGCCCACTCTTCCGGCCGCGCTGGCGCCCGATGCCCTCGGCGGCGCCGTGCCGGTGCTCGATATCGAAGGCTGGCGCTTCGACCTCTCCGGCTCGACCGCCCGCTTCAGCGACTATGCGGTGGGCGAGCGCATCGACCATGTGGACGGCATGACGGTGGAGGAGGCGGAGCACATGATCGCCACCCGCCTCTACCAGAACACGGCCAAGGTGCATTTCAACCAGTTCACCGAAGGCCAGGGCCGCTTCGGCCGCCGGCTGATCTACGGCGGGCACGTGATCTCGATCG
>JAYSCE010000307.1:0-4291 GCA_041915035.1 Xanthobacter sp. | reverse complement strand
AATGGCCTTGCCAATGCCTTTCACGTCGCCGCCATCAATGGCGGCCGGCATGTGGCGCCCCTATTCGCGGGCCTCACCATCCATGCCTGGAGCGAGGTGCTGGACGCGCAGGAACTGCCGGGCCGCGACGATGTGGGCGCGCTGCGGCTGCGTACCGTCGCCACCAAGGACCGGCCGACCGCCGATTTCCCCTTCAAGGCGGAGAACGGTGATTACGACCCGAGCGTAATCCTCGATCTCGACTACTGGGCGCTGATCCCGCGCTGACCAACCGCGCCCGACGCCGCTCCGGCCGCGGTCGTGGGCGGCGCCGCGCCTGCCCCTTGGGGCTTGGCAGCCGACGGCTTCGCGTCCGCCGGCTTGCTTCCGTCGGCCGGGCCCGGGGTCGTCGCCGGCGACTTCGGCGCGGCACCGGATGTGGCCGGCTTGGGCTTTGGCTTGCGCGTCGGCACGGATGGCACCGCCGCCGGCAAGCCGCCATAGACCGACATGAAGCGCCAGACTTCTTCGCCAGCATCGATGTCGTGGCTGCGCAGGCCGAGAAAAGGCGTGGCGAGGTCCGGTTTCGTGTCGACCATGGCCGGGGACTGATGACCGCCGCGCTCGATGGTGATGAGCTCAACGGCACTGCCATCCCGGCACCCTTCCCAGCGGCGCAGTTCGGCTGTGGTGCCATCATCCGGGGCGAGGTCGGGGAGCTTGGTGCTCGTCGCCGGCCCGCATCCGTCGAGAGCGGCATAGAGGCGGGCGCTGTCGGGCGCGGAGAGGGTCGAACCCAGCGGCGTCCAGAAACCGGCATAGCCGATCACCGAATCCGCCGTGCCGTGAATGAACTGGATGGAGACCGGCTTCGACGGCTGGCACTCTTCCTTATAGTTGGCCGGGGCGGTGGACATGATCGCCGAATAGGCGGCGAACAGCTCCGCATACTCGCAGGCCATGCGCTGCACCATGAAGCCGCCGTTCGAGATGCCGGTGAGATAGATGCGGTTGGGGTCGGCGATGCCATCCGAGGCGAGGCGTCGCGCCAATGCCACAAGGAACGCCACGTCGTCACCCGGCCGCAGCATCATCTTGAGTCGCATGGCCGCCGGACGGCCATCGTTCCACGTCCGCCCCTCACCTTCCGGATAGACGGCGACGAATCCGTGTTTAGCCGCGGCAGCGTCGAGGCCGAAATAGGCGCGGAAGCTTTCCGGGGTCTGCGCCGCCCCGTGGAGCGCGATCACCGTGGGCGCAGGCGTGGAGACTCCATCGGGCGTCACGACCACGTAGCGGCGCGTCTCGCCGTTCACGGACAGCCTAAGGTCCTTAATCGATTCCGCATGGAGCGGAGCAGACCCCGACCAAATCAGGAACAAAAAGAGACTCGCAAAGAACATCCGGCTGGCAGCGGCGCCCCGTCGCAGCCACGATTGCCACACGCCTAAAGTCGGAGCATCGGGGGCCAGTCGGCGGCAGACAAGGGCGGCGAGGACCGTCATGAGCGCAATAAGCCTTTTGAAACAATAGAATTTTATCGCAGTCGCCGCCCCTGCGAGCAGGTGCAGACTTGCCTTGCGAATACGGCGGCGGCGCGGCGGAGGTGTGTCGCCCAGGCCACACACGCGGCGGCTCCGCCGCATTTTTGATCTAGATCAAACTGAACAGGGCCTCTCGGGAGGAAGTGTTTCCCATCAGTTATCTCAAAGGGCTTGTGGGAGCGGGGCATGTCGAAGCTCGGACTTGGTATCATTCTCGCGGCGGGGCTCAGCGCCCTGGTTGCCGGCAGCGCGACCGCCGCCGATCTGTCCACCCCGGTGTACAAGGCGCCGGCGGTGGAAGAACCCCTCAGCCCGTGGCAGATCCGCGTGCGCGCCCTCTACGTGCTGCCGGAGAACGGCGGTTCGGTGACCGGCGTGCCGTTCTCCAACCTCACCTACTCGAGCGCCGTCGTTCCCGAGCTCGACATCTCCTACTTCTTCACCAAGAACATCGCCGCCGAACTGATCCTCGGCGTGACCCCGCACAACATCTACGGTGCCGGCACCCTCACCGGTCTCGGTCAGGTCGGTAAGGTGTGGCTGCTGCCCCCCACCCTCACCCTGCAGTACCACTTCACCGACTTCGGCCCGTTCAAGCCCTATATTGGCGCCGGCGTGAACTACACCGCCTTCTTCAGCCAGGAAGCCACCAACCCGGCCTTCGCCTCGCTGAAGGTCCAGGACACGTGGGGCCTCGCCCTTCAGGCCGGCTTCGACTGGATGATCGACCGCCACTGGGGCATCAACGTCGACGTGAAGAAGATCTTCCTGCAGCCCGACTTCCTGCTCCAGACCGTGGGCGGCACCTACCTGCAGGGCGGTGCGGACCTCAATCCCTGGATCTTCGGCACGGGCGTGACCTATCGCTTCTGATCGTCGGATCAAGACACACCCCAGAAAACGCCGGGCTTGCCCGGCGTTTTTTTTCGCCCGCGATCGGCCCCTCCGCGCAGGCCGATCCCTCGCGACACCCGATGCGACGATGTCGCGGGCGCGGCCATGCGGCGCGCGATCCGCCCGCCGGGGCGTTGGCACCGCAGCAATCGACCGCTACAAGCGCAGGCATAGGACGATCATCCAATTGCCGGCCGCTGCGTATCGGTCTTTAAAGCCGCCCAAGGTGCTTTGGAATCGTTGCGAAGAGACGACGATTGAGATACCTGATCGATCGATTTTTCAGGAGGAGGCCCCATGGCCGACAGCCCTCAGCGCATTGATCGCCCCCTTTCGCCACACCTACAGATTTACCGTCCGCTGTTCACGATGATGATGTCCATTGTGCATCGCATCACGGGCGTCGGGCTGTATTTCGGCACGGCGATCCTGGTTTGGTGGCTCCTCGCCGCGGCGACGTCCCCCACGGCCTATGCCACGTTCAGCGCGGTGGCGGGTTCGCCCATCGGCCTCCTGGTGCTGTTCGGCTTCACTTGGGCGCTGCTGCACCATGCGCTTGGCGGCGTGCGGCATTTCTTCTGGGACTTCATCCACGGCTTCGGGCCGCAGGAGCGCGTGCTGCTCGCCAAGGCCACCCTGGCCGGCTCGGTGGTCCTCACCGTGGTCGTCTGGATCATCGGCCTCGCGCTGAAGGGCTGAGGAGAACGCCATGAGCACCCCCCATTCCGGTCACGCGCCCGCTCGCGCCACCATGCGCACCCCCCTCGGCCGCGTCCGCGGCCTTGGCGCCGCCAAGTCGGGCACAGAGCACTTCTTCATGCAGCGCCTCACCGGCGCGGCGAACCTGCTGCTCTCCATCGCCTTCATCATCATCGTCATCTCGGTGGCCGGCCAGAGCTACGCCGCGGCGCGCGCAACGCTCGGTCATCCGCTGGTGGCGGTCATCATCCTTCTGACGCTGCTTTCCGTTACGACGCACATGCGCATCGGCATGCAGGTGGTCATCGAGGACTACGTGCATACGGAAGGCCTCAAGGTGCTGCTCATCGTGGCCAACACCTTCTTCAGCATTGCCGTTGCCCTCGCCGGCGCCTTCGCCGTGCTCAAGATCAGCCTGGGAGGCTGACACATGGCCGATACCGCAAACGGGGCCGCCGCGCCCGGCATCAACGGCGCCGCCTACCCCATCGAGGATCACACCTACGACGTGCTCGTGGTCGGCGCCGGCGGCGCGGGCCTGCGGGCCGTGGTGGGCTGCTCGGAAGCGGGCCTGCGCACCGCCTGCATCACCAAGGTGTTCCCCACCCGCTCCCACACCGTGGCCGCCCAGGGCGGCGTCGCCGCTTCGCTCGGCAACATGGGCGACGACAAGTGGGAATGGCACATGTACGACACCGTCAAGGGGTCGGACTGGCTGGGCGATCAGGACGCCATCGAATACCTCGTGCGCAACGCGCCGGCCGCCGTTTACGAGCTGGAGCACTGGGGCGTGCCCTTCTCCCGCACCGAGGACGGCAAGATCTACCAGCGCCCGTTCGGCGGCATGACCACGCATTTCGGCAAGGGCACCGCCCAGCGCACCTGCGCCGCGGCGGACCGCACCGGCCATGCCATGCTGCACACGCTCTATGGCGCTGCGCTGAAGCATCAGGCGGAATTCTTCGTCGAGTATTTCGCTATCGACCTCATCATGGATGAGGAAGGCCGCTGCCGCGGCGTGGTGGCCATCAAGCTCGACGACGGCACCATCCACCGTTTCCGCGCGCACCTCACCGTGCTCGCCACCGGCGGCTACGGGCGCGCCTATTTCTCAGCCACCTCGGCCCATACCTGCACCGGCGACGGCGGCGGCATGGTGCTGCGCGCCGGCCTGC